>JAXJUJ010000030.1:0-36659 GCA_036309125.1 Acutalibacteraceae bacterium
CCGCTAAATTCTGCACAAATTGGCGGGCAGATGATATCTGCCCCTACGACTTTACTCGAATTTATTTTGTAGGGGACGGGTCGTGTCAAAATCTGTACGGAATCCGCGGGAGGCGAAACGCTTCCCATACGAACCAAATTGCAGTCATGTTATATTCAGCGTCGCAGACCCTCACTTCTTCACTCTTACTTATTACTTATTACTTCTCGGGGTTCACCCCGACAAACCCGAATTTGTTGTTATCTTCACACAAAAACGGAGATGCCGCAAAACTGACATCTCCGTTTGAATCTGTTATAAATTTTTAGCAATCATATCGTTTATCGTTTCACGAATTTCAAGCATAGCTTCTGTACCTCTGGGGTAGAAACGGAACTTGATGTCGCCAAACTTTTTGTCAAGCTTTTCAAGAACCTTATCTCTGCCTACAAGTTTTTCGAGAAGCTGCATCGCTCTCATATCCTGCAATGATTCAAAGATAACCTCACCGCGTACAGACATAATCGCTCCGTTATCATATGGATAAACGAGGAAAGAGTCGCCTGACGGGAATGCACAGTCTGCATCCGTAACCTCATATGGGCTGATGTGTCTGAGTGATTTCGCAGAATTATAGAAGTTAAATCCCCACTGGAGGAAGCCTTTGATTTCGTGGATATAAAGCTGAGTGCCGAGGATTCGTGTAGCCGAAAGCGGCATTCCGAAAAATCTGTTGCTCAGGTCTTCGCCCTGACCACAGCAGTAGTATGTCCAGCGGTTTTCAAATCCCTTTTCGATGAATTCCTCAATGCTTGATGTCGCAGGTATCGGCTGCTTGATAAAGCCTTTTTCAAAGAATTCATAATCAGAAAGTGCATCGATGATCGTAAAATCTTTGAGCACATCTGCGATGACATTTCTTGCTTTTGAATAAGTTTCGATCTGTTCTTCGCTCGGCTCATCCGAAACGTGGAATACAGTTACGTCCTTGATTTCAAGCTCTTCGATAACCTTGATGAGTTCAGGAAGGAAGGTGTGAAGAAATTCGGTGTATTCCTCACCCGACGCCTCTGTTTCCCAGCCGAAAATTCGTTTGATTTCACCGTCGACTTCTGCCAGTATCTTCGGTGCAGCTATTGCACCCCACTGAGAGAAAAGGTGTGAGATCTCAAAATATTTGATACCGACTTTTTTTGCGAGCTTGACCCAACGGCAGAATTTATCAAAATTGAACGAATATACACCGTTTTCCTTCTTCACGTCAACGAGCTGCACCGTTGTACGCTCTCCGCCGATCTCCGTATCAAGAGGCGGTGTGAAAACGGGAGTCAGAATCATATTGTTACCGCATTTAAGGAAAGCTTTCATAAAGCTTTCGAGAAGCGTCCAATGCTCCTCTGAGAAAACAGGCACATTAAAATAGTCAGCGATACAGTCAGCGTGGAACCACTCCGTATTGATGAGAGTCTGCTCAGGAAGAACAGCATCAATAATTGTAAGAGTGAGCTTATTGGATGAAAGCTCCTCATCTTCTTTATAAATCTTTACGTTGATATCGTATTTTCCTGCCTCGATATCACACGGAAGATCAACCGTTATCCACAAAGCAAACCAATTACACGGTTTGACGAAATGCTTTTCACCCGTCGGGAAAAGAACATCAGGAAAAAGACCCGGTTCTGTACGTTCAGCATAAAGAGTTTTATCAGGATAGCACGGAAGCTCCGAAGGAACATTACCGACCGCACGGACACTTATATACTTTTCAAGCTCTGATTCAATCTTAATATCCGAAACAAATCTTTCGTCCGACTTATATGCAATCTGATATGAAAAGCGTTCACCCTTGAGTGCTTTTCCTTTTTTAATCTCAAAAAATTCGCCTTTACCGTCAAGGTAAACTTTACTTAATGAAGAAATCTGTTTAACCTGAAAATCCATTTTATCCGCCTCCATCGCATTTTCTATATTCTAACACAATGAACGGCAATTTGTAAACTTTATTTACGCTTATTTGCGGCAATAATGCCTCCCAACGCAGAAAAAAGTATGTAGACAGCCAAAAAAATCCATCCGACAACAGCAATTCCGCTTTTCGAAAGCAGAACTGATGCAGTCATAACAATCACGCAGGGAATCAGTGCACTCAGCGCACCGAAAACCATACCTCTTTTCCGTACAGGTCTTACCGCTACAAAACCTCCTGCAAAGCCGGCGACAGCACCGATAATGCAGATAACAAATTTATACAAAGATATATCAGAATCATTTTTCCACAAAACGAAAGCCGCTAAAAGAGTCAGTATAAAAAATACCACCACACTGACCAGTGAGCCGAGCAGAGTTTTTATCACGAGACCCTTTACTGAAGTGTTCTGCGTTTTTGATTTTCTCTTTTTGTTCATAAAAAAGCCCTCCTCATTTCAAGCTATGAGGGGGGACTTTACAATATTACTGATTTCTTTTTATTTTTGCAGTTGTAGTTTTCGCAAATTCTTTTTCCATTATTTCAATGTCCTTGATCGCCTTGTATGCGACCACCTGCTCATTGACATTACGCACCGCTTTTTTGACAGCCTTCTGAATTTCTTCAGGAGTAACATTCACGTTACCCGTTTCTGCTGAAATTGCACTTACGTCAGGGAAAATCCTTGCCTTTACGACAGTATCTTCTTTGTCACCCTCTGAGCCTACAACCATACACTCTTTTACTGCATTTTCCTTCAGAAGAAGTGCTTCAAGCTCTTCGGGGTAGATGTTCTTTCCGTTTCTCGTGACGATAACATTTTTACTTCTGCCACAGATATAGTAGTAACCGTCCTTGTCGACCGTTGCAAGGTCACCTGTATGGAACCAACCATCATAGTCAAACACTGCATTTGTGGCTTCTTCATTTTTATAGTATCCGAGCATTATCATCGGACCTTTTACGCAAAGCTCACCAATGCCGTTCTCGTCACAGTTTATAAGCTTGGCTTCTACGTTCGGAATAGGTCTGCCTATTGAAGCGTGCTTACCTTCCTTGTCACTGTTACAGATTACTATAGGTGAACACTCTGTAAGTCCGTAACCCTGGAAGGTTCTGATTCCGAATTTATTCATATCTTCAAGCACAGTCGGATCAATACCCGCAGCACCTGAAATGATCAGACGGATATTTCCGCCGAATGCATCCTTGATTTTTTTGAAAAAGAGATCGCTTGTGTCAACGCCAAGCTTCTTCGCAGCTTTATAAATTTTACTTGCGATACCGATTTTCGCCTTCGCACCCTTCTCTTTTTCAAGTGCTTTCTTAATACGCGAATAGAACTTTTCAATTATAAGAGGAACAACAATGAGAATGTCAGGCTTGTATTCCTCGAGATTTTTTGTGATATATCTTATTCCTTCGCAGAAGCAGATTGTAACTCCTCCATAAACACAGCAAAGGAAAGTAACCGTACACTCATAGGTATGGTGAATAGGCAAGAGTGACATAATTCTTTCACCCTTATTGATTTTAACAATGCCCATAATCGACATTATGTCATAACAGATATTACGTGCACTGAGCATTACAGCCTTTGACATACCTGTTGTACCCGATGTGAAGAGAAGCACCGTGAGCTTGTTTCCGTCAGGCTCAAGATTGATATAATCTTCATTACCGTCTGCGATAAGCTGAGCACCTTTTTTTACAAGAGCGTCAAGCGAAAGAATATCGCCGTCATCCTCCGCAATATCCATACATATATAAGTGAGATCTTCAGGAAGCTCATCGCGGTATTCGAGAATCTTCTTGCCGAACTTCTTGTCAAAAATAATCGCCTTTGATTCAGACACTTCAAGGATACTTTTGATATCTGCAAAAGGAAGCTCCTTATCTGTAGGTACCACAACACCTGCTCCGCAGACCACAGCCATATAGCTCATACACCACTTGTAGCTGCTTGCACCTGCAACAGCAATTTTGCAATCCTTAAGACCAAGTGACAGCAAAGCTGTACCAAGAGAAAATACATCATCATGGTACTGATCGTAGCTTACATCTGTTATCTGTCCTACGGCATTTTTTACTTTGAAAGCAGGACTGTTGCCGTAAAGCGCCATACTCTGCGTAAGAAGCTCACGGAAATTATAGAATTCTCTGACATCGTATAATGGACGGGTCATATTTTTACCACTCTTTATATATCAAAATCTTTTATAAGTTTTTCAACAACCGCAAGCTTGACACAGACACAAAGAAGCTCAACTGCTTTGTTAAGCTCATCAATCTCCGGGAATGACGGTGCAATTCGGATATTGCTGTCATACGGGTCAATACCGTACGGATAAGTCGCACCGACAGTTGTAAGTGTGAGTCCTGCATCCTTGCAGAGCTTTCCGACACGCATTGCACAACCGTTCATAACGTAAAGACTTACAAAATAACCGCCATTCGGGTTTTTCCAGTGTGCAATACCTGTACCCTCAAGTTCTCTTGTAAGACCGTTTGTGACAGCCTCAAACTTCGGTCTGAGGATTTCAGCGTGCTTCTTCATATGTGCCTTGATACCGTCAAGGTTTTTGAAAAATCTGACGTGTCTCATCTGATTCATCTTATCGTGTGAGATAGTCTGTACTGTCATTCTGCTGAGAATAGCATCGATATTCTTTTCTGAAGCAGCAATAGCAGAAACGCCTGCACCTGCGAAAGTAATCTTTGAAGTTGAGCAGACCTCAATGAACATATCTTCGCTGCCGTATTCCTTAGCGACATCAAAAATATTGAGAAGCTCATCGGGAGTATCATTGATATCGTGAACAAGATAGGCATTATCCCAGATAACTCTGAAATCGTTTGCTGCAGGTTTAAGTGCCGCAAAACGTCTTACAACCTCGTCTGAGAAAGTAATTCCGTCAGGGTTTGAATACTTCGGTACACAGAAAATACCCTTTACACTACTATCCTTTACTAACTCTTCGATGCTATCCATATCAGGACCGTCATCTTTCATTCTGATAGCAATCAGATCAATACCGAAATGTTCAAGAATAGAGAAATGTCTGTCGTAACCGGGTGCGGGACAGAGGAACTTAATTCTGCCCTGCTTCATCCACGGCTCACCGCCGCTGCCCATAACCATACACTGTGAAATGTAGTCATACATAATTGTAAGACTTGCAGTACCGTACATAACAACATTTTTCGGATCAACGCCCATAAGATCAGCAAAAAGCTCTCTTGCCTCAGGAATGCCGAGAAGAAGACCGTAGTTTCTTGTGTCAAAGCCGTCAACTGTTTTAAAGTCGCTCGTTGATACAAAAACGTCAAGAAGTCCGTTGCTCAGGTCAAGCTGTGCCTTATTCGGCTTACCTCTTGACATATCGAGCGTCAGACCAAGCTTTTTGAAATCTTCATACTGCTTTTCAAGCTCACATTTAAGTGAAAGTAATTCGTCTTTTGATAAATCTTTGTATAGTGCCATTGTGACTCTGAGTGCCTCCAAATTTAAGGGGCACTTACGTGCCCCCTCTTTAATTAATTATTTATCCATATGCTTTGCGATGAAAGCCTTTATCTTAGCTTCGTATTCATCTTTTGCATTGTAATAACTGAAAGCATGAACAGTATTCGGAACCCACATATAATCCTTTTCAACAGGACAGGCATCATAAAGTCTGAGTCCGTGTTCAAACGGAACGACCTGATCCTGATCTCCGTGAATGAAGAGGATAGGATTCTTCGCTTTGTTCATATTCTTAAGCGGATTACCTTCTTCGAAGAAGTAACCTGCTTTAATTTTGCTGAAAACGCTGCCAAGCTTGACAGCAGGCATAAATCCGAAACCGATCATATCTTTGAGCTTAATATTCATAATTTCAGACGCGCTTGTGAAGCCACAGTCCTCAATGATAAGCTTAACCTGATCAGGAGGTGACATCTCGTTACAGTTCATAACTGTAGCAGCACCCATTGAAATACCGTGAAGGATGATTTCAATATCCTTACCAAAGCGGTTTATAAGATAGTCTATCCACAAAAGGATATTTTTTGCATCAGGTGCACCGAAGCCGATGTAATCACCCTCACTTCTGCCGTGACCTGTAAGATCAGGAAGAAGATAGTTGTAGCCGAGATCGTTGTGATAGAACGGTGCCATATGGCTGAATTCATCAGGTCCGTTACACTTATATCCGTGAACGCAGATAACAAATCTGTTGGTCTCCTTCTCAGCAGGTAGGAACCACGCTCTCATATTGTCACCGTTAACAGCCTTGAGCGAAAGATCTTCGGGCTCACAATTGTAAAAATTACGGTTGTTTCTTTCTCTGATCTCTGCTCTTTTTATGTAAACTTCACGTGTTTCAGGTTTCTTTTCTTTCAAAGGATCAGGGCGCTTTATGGCGAAATTACAAGCTAAATTTCCTGCCACAGCTGCAACTGCTGTCACGCCGAGAGCCACTTTTGTTACTGTACCTTTCTTACTCATAAAGTCATCTCCCAAATTATTTTTTCTCACCAAGGAGCTTTGCAAGTTCATCCATAAATGTGTTTATATCCTTGAACTGACGGTAAACCGAAGCAAAGCGCACATATGCGACTTCGTCAGTATCCTTGAGCTTATCCATTGCCAGCTCACCTATACGTGTAGCAGTGACCTCACGGTCAAGTGAATTCTGAAGAGTAAGCTCGATTTCGTCTACGATTTTTTCAATAGTATCGATTGAAACGGGACGCTTTTCACAAGCTCTCAAAAGACCGTTGAATAACTTTGCACGGTCAAAAGACTCTCTTGACTTATCCTTTTTGACAACAATGATAGGCACACTTTCGATTACCTCATATGTTGTAAATCTCTTCGCACAGCTGGTACACTCTCTGCGACGGCGGATACGTTCACCTTCATCTGTGGGACGGGAGTCGATAACCTTGCTCTCTGAAAAACCGCAAAACGGGCACTTCATAACAGTCACTTCCTTACACTTAGCGCATAATAGCACATCATTTATGGCATTATACCATACATTAGTATGTAATTTCAATATTTTTATCAGAGATTTTCTGGATAAGAACGCAAAAATAGGGGTTGTTTTTACAACCCCTTCATTTTTTATAACAATATTTTTTGAAATCAATACAAAAAGCTTTACTTAAGAGTGCACAGGGGACGGTTCTGTGTGTTAGAAGAAATTTCTAACAATACCGAAGCTTATTCCCGTCAATCTGCTTACCTGTCTGATTGACATACCACTTTGTGCAAACTCTCTTAAACAAACGTTTCGTTTAACTGTTTCAAGCTCTTGGAACTCGCCAATGAACACACAACTCCGTCCCCTGTGATCTTGTTATCCTTCTATGACGTCGCATATGGCCAAAGAATAAGCAAACACACGGCAAAAAAGATAATTAACACTAAAAGCGGAATAAAAGTTCGTTTCAGTTTATCAAGTGCTTCGGGAGTAAAATAATTATGCTTAATCAACAAGTAGTATACAAACGGAAGACTTAACACAAACAAAACACCCGTAACGATAGTTGAAACATTAATAATTTTTGTCCAAACTACACCAAGAGCAACTTCTTGACTAAGGCCATAGAAACATGACATTATCCCAAAAATACTAGCCGCAGCAATCATATATTTTATCGGATGGTTAGGATATTTCTTCTTTGTTTTGGTGTTATACTCATAGATAGCAATCGGAATAAGTACCAATACCACCAAAGTATAGAACCATAAAGGAACTCTGTTATAGAAAAACATAAATTTCAACCTCCTTATCAGACAGGGGATGGCACTGTGCTACTTTACCTGACCATTCTTTCTACAAATGTTGCAATTCCCCCTAAAATATAGCATACATTCGTAAACATAAATATTATTTTAAATACCAGTCTTTTGCTTTTTGTAAACTTGTTATCTTTACTTAATAAAAATAATAGTATCTGAATAGGCAACAAGAAAATAAATGTTCCGACTGCATTTCCTATCCAGGATCTGACAACAAGCATACTTTGATCTAACACTAAGAGAAGTACAAATTCTAAAACGATAACACATATCAAAGCTTTGTATTGCTTTTTCATTCGATCACCTCTGAGTCCATCTCTTTTTATAAGAGCTTTTCCAAATAGCTTTTCGCTGTTCTTAATTCTTCAACCTCACCGTAATTGTGGCGATAAAGTTCAATGATTGCTGTTTTGTCATATCCTGCACCTTGAAGTGCAGAAAAAAATTTTTCAAAATCATATTCACCCACTCCGGGAGCAAGGCAATCTCTGCCCGGAAGACCATCGCTTATATGAACCTGATAAATCTTATCTCCAAGCAGATTTATGAAATCATATGCACTCTCACAGCAACGTCTGCACTGTTTTACGTCAAGAACCATACGGAATTCATCTCCGATCAAATCTGCCAGAGCTTTCATAAATAAAGGATTTCCGCAATGGTGATTACGGACATTTTCGTGAGCAATATGAATACCCTCACGAAGTGCTGCCTCGTGAAGAGATCTGTAGCTTTCAGCATACTCTTCAGGTGTAGTTTCAAGATATACCCTTCCACCGTGAAGAACCACCATTTCTGCGCCAAGCTCATTTGCCGCCTCAAAGTAGCTTTTGTAAAATTCAATTCCGTCAGTCAGTCTTCGCTCATAGCCTCCGAAAAACAGCACCGCCTCATAGGCAGAGGTGAAGGGATGGATTGAACGTACATTGACCCCGTAATGATCTTTTATGCTTTTAATCTCATCAAGAATAGGTTTTTTCAGTTCAGAATAAGAATTGAAGAAAATTTCAGCCGTCTTTGCACCAAGCTCTCCCACGATTTTCAAGGAGTCCTCCGTATTCATCGGATAAAGGCACGAGGATGAAATACCGATCTGCATACAATCACCTGCTTTTATCAATTATGGATATGATACCACTATTTTGATTAGTAGTAAAGAACGGAAATCGAGCATAAATATTATAAAATTGTTAATTTTTAGAAAAGGGGTTGATTTTTTCAGAAAATGTGGCTAAAATAGATTTAGCACTCAACAAGAGAGAGTGCCAAAACTAATTTTATACATTTTTCATAGGAGGAATTTTTATGAATATCAGACCACTTGCAGACCGCGTTGTGGTTAAGATGACAGAGCTTGAGGAAACAACCCAGAGCGGTATCATCCTCGCAGCTGCATCAAAGGAAAAGCCGCAGGTTGCAGAGGTTCTTGCAGTAGGACCCGGCGGCATCGTTGACGGCAAGGAAGTTGAAATGTACGTCAAGGTTGGCGACAAGGTAATCACAAGCAAATACGCAGGCACAGAAGTAAAGCTCAACAAGGAAGAGTACATCATCGTACGTCAGAGCGACATTCTTGCTGTTGTTGAATAAGGGAGGCTTATAATTATGGCAAAGCAGATCATTTACGGCGAGGAAGCTCGTAAGGCGTTGCAGAACGGCATCGACAAGCTCGCTAACACAGTTAAAATCACACTCGGACCCAAGGGCAGAAACGTAGTTCTTGATAAGAAGTACGGTGCTCCCCTTATCACAAACGACGGTGTTACAATCGCTAAGGACGTTGAGCTTGAGGATCCGTTTGAGAATATGGGTGCACAGCTCGTTAAGGAAGTTGCAACAAAGACAAACGACGTTGCAGGTGACGGTACTACTACAGCTACTCTTCTTGCACAGGCTCTCGTTCGCGAAGGTATGAAGAACGTTGCTGCAGGTGCAAACCCGATGGTTGTAAAGAAGGGCATCAAGCTTGCAGTTGACACAGCTGTTGAGGCTGTAAAGAACAACTCAAAGCCTGTTACATCTTCAAACGACATCGCTCGTGTTGCTACAATCTCAGCTGCTGACGAAGAAATCGGCAATATCATCGCTGACGCTATGGAAAAGGTGAGCGCAGACGGTGTTATCACAGTCGAAGAGTCAAAGACAGCTGTTACTGATTCAGATATCGTTGAAGGTATGCAGTTTGACCGCGGTTACATCTCACCCTATATGGTAACTGATACAGATAAGATGGAAGCTGTTATCGATGACGCTCTCATCCTCATCACAGACAAGAAGATTTCAAACATCCAGGAGATCCTTCCGCTTCTTGAGCAGGTTCTCAAGGGCGGCAAGAAGCTCGTTATCGTAGCTGAAGATGTTGAAGGCGAAGCTCTTTCAACAATCCTTGTTAACAAGCTCCGCGGCACATTCACCTGCGTTGCAGTCAAGGCTCCCGGCTTTGGTGACAGACGTAAGGATATGCTCCGTGATATCGCTATCCTCACAGGCGGTGAAGTTATCGCTTCAGAGCTCGGTCTTGAACTCAGCGAAACAACTCTCGATATGCTCGGTCAGGCTCGTCAGGTTAAGATTTCTAAGGAAAACACAATCATCGTTGACGGTGCAGGTGACAAGAACGAAATCGCAAACAGAGTTGCACAGATCAAGACTCAGATCGAAACAACAACTTCTGACTTCGACCGTGAAAAGCTTCAGGAAAGACTTGCTAAGCTTGCAGGCGGTGTTGCTGTTATCCGTGTTGGTGCTGCAACAGAAACAGAAATGAAAGAAAAGAAGCTCCGTATCGAAGATGCTCTTGCTGCAACAAAGGCTGCAGTTGAAGAAGGTACTGTTGCAGGTGGTGGTGTTGCTCTTCTTAACGCTATCCCCGCTGTAAAGGCTCTCCTTGATTCAACAGAAGACGCTGACGAGAAGACAGGTATCAAGATCGTTCTCAAGGCTCTTGAAGAACCCGCACGTCAGATCGCTGCAAACGCAGGTCTTGAAGGTTCAGTTATCGTTAACACAATCATGACAAGCGACAAGGCAGGCTGCGGCTACAACTTCGCTACAGGCGAATTCGTTGATATGTTCGAAGCAGGTATCCTTGACCCGACTAAGGTTACACGTTCAGCTCTTCAGAATGCATCAAGTGTTGCTTCAATGGTTCTCACAACAGAATCACTCGTTGCTGACAAACCCGACCCGGCAGCAGATGCAGCTGCAGCAGCTGCTATGGCAGGTCAGGCAGGCGGAATGTATTAATATACAAATTCTGAAACACTTTACAGGCTGTACCTACACGGTACGGCCTGTTTTTTTGAACCAAAACCATATATTTTACATTTTTTGTCGTAACTGTGTTTACTTTTTGTGTAAAAGTTGGTAAAATGGTTTTATCAATGTTTTGAGGTGATATTATGAGTAAAAAATTAGGTGTTGCAATCATTGGTTGCGGTAACATTTCAGGTTCTCACATTCCGAATTATCTTAAGCTTGATAATGTCGAAGTCAGATATTTCTGCGATATTATCCCCGAAAGAGCAGACAGAGCTGTAGAGAAATACGGTTGCGGTACTGCTGTATATAATTACAAGGAGCTTCTCGGCAAGGACGATATTGACATCGTTTCAGTTTGTACTCACAACGATTTCCACGCTCCTATTTCAATCGATTTTATGCGTGACGGCAAGGATGTTCTCTGCGAGAAACCTGCTGCAAGAACTGTTGAAGAGGCTCTTGAAATGCAGAAGGTTGCTCAGGAAACAGGCAGAATGCTTCAGATCGGTGTTGTTAACCGTTTCTGTGACAACGTTAACCACGTAAGAAAGCTTATTGAAGACGGCGAACTCGGTGAGGTTTATCAGGTTTATGTAAGCTTCCGTGCTCACCGTTCAATCCCCGGACTTGGCGGTGACTTCACAGACAAGTCAAAGTCAGGCGGCGGTGTTCTTATCGACTGGGGTGTTCACTACCTCGACCTCACACTCTACTGTCTCGGTGACCCGACTCCCCTCACCTGTTCAGGCGAAGCTTACTGCAAGCTCGGCAAGGATATGAAAAACTACGTTTACACAGGTATGTGGGCTGAGGACTCTTCAGACAAGGAAAACGGTGTATATGATGTTGATGACTTCGTTTCAGGCTTCATCCGTACAACAGGTGCAAACATCACCTTCAACGGTGCATGGGCACAGAACATCGGTCAGGCTGAAAAATTCGTTGACTTTATGGGTACAAAGGCAGGCGTTCGTCTTTACTACGGCGGCAAGTTCACAATGTACTCAACAATGAACGGTATGCTCACAGAAATCAACACTGACTTTGCTACAACAGGTTTTGACTATTTCGCAGAAATCAAAGCATTTGTTGAGTCAGTTGAAACAAGAGTGCCGAACCAGGCAAATATCGACAAGGCTATCCTTACTTCAAAGCTTCTTGATGCTATTTACAGATCATCTGACGAGCAGAAGGAAATCATCTTATAATACGGAGGACGTTAAAAATGGAAACCAGAATTTTTGAAAACGCTGAAGAAATTGCAGTTGCTGCTGCTGAGCTTTATAAAGAGCTTATCAACTCCAAGCCGAACGCTGTTCTCGGACTTGCAACAGGTGCAACTCCTGTTCCTACATACGAAAACCTTATCAAAATGTACGAAAACGGTGAAGTAAGCTTCAAGGATATCACAACATTCAACCTTGACGAATACTGCGACCTCGACAAGAACGACAAAAACAGCTATTACACATTTATGCACGAAAACCTTTTCTCAAAGGTTGACATCAACGAAGACAAGGTAAACTTCCTTGACGGTAACGCTCCTGACTGCGATGCAGAAAGCAAGAGATACGCTGAAGCAATCAAGGCTGCAGGCGGTATCGACCTTCAGCTTCTCGGAATCGGCACAAACGGTCACATTGCATTCAATGAGCCTGCTGACGAATTCACAGACGAAGCATTCAAGGTTACTCTTACACAGAGCACAATCGATTCAAACCAGAAGTATTTCGGTGACACTCCGATGCCGAGATACGCTATGACAATGGGTATCGGTTCAATTATGCGTTCAAAGAAGATTCTTCTTATCGCAACAGGTGAAGCAAAGGCTGAGGCTATCAAGGCTCTTCATTCAGGTGAAATCACACCGAGAATCCCCTGCTCAATCCTTAATCAGCACGATGACGTTATCATTATGCTTGATAAGGCTGCTGCAAAACTTCTTTAATATTTTCAAAATACAAGCCGTCTTATGCAACACATAGGGCGGCTTGTGTTTTTTATACGTCATTTTTCGAAATATATATTTTATACATTTTGACGATTTTGATGTACATCTGTTGCGTTTTTCAACACAGTGTGGTATACTACATCGGAATTAAATATATTTAGAGAGGTTTTTTTATGAAACCGATGAAAGCAAATGTTGCCGGTAGAAAATGTCCCCCGCTTCCCAATTTTGAAAAAGTTAAAGATATTGTTCTTTACGCTGCTGAAGCAGGTGGCGATAAATTACAGTACAAATATTATAACTTCTCAGGTGAAGTTGAAGCAAAGACCTTCAATCAGGTTAATTATGAATTCAGAGGTATCGGTGAGTATCTTTACAAAAAAGGTCTCGCTGGTAAAAAGGTTGCTATCCTCAGCGAAAACTGCTATTACTGGATCGCCTTTTACTTCGCAATTATCACAGGTAATATGACAGTTATCCCGATGGACCCGAAGCTCCCTGACGAGGATCTCACAGACGTTATTGTAAGAAGTGACTGCGACGCTATTATCTACTCAAAGGACTTCAATTCTTCAATCAAAATGATGAAGGAGACAGAAGGTGTTGTGCTTACAGAGTACATCAAGCTCGAAGACTTCTACGACATCGTGGAAGAAGGTCACGCTTACCTTAAGGAAACAGGCAAAAACTATCTTGACGAAGAAGTTAATCCCGATGACGTTGCATTCATCGTTTACACTTCAGGTACAACAGGCAAGAGCAAGGGCGTTATGCTCACTCAGGGTAGTGTTGCTGCAGACGTTCTCGCAGGTGTCAAGACTGCACCCAGCGGACACGCAATCGGTTTCCTTCCTCTTCACCATACATATTCATGGGTAAGTGCAATCTTCACAGGCTGTCTTCTTTCTGAGTGGGGCTTCATCTGCAGAAGCCTTAAGGATATTCAGAAGGATCTCGCAGAGTATCATCCTCACAACTTCGCAGGTGTTCCTCTTGCTGTTGAAACAATTTATAAAAAGATCTGGTTCACAGCCAAGAAAACAGGCCGTGACGAGGTTCTCAAAAAAGGTCTTAAGATCAGCAACTTCCTTATGAAGCTCGGCATCGACAGAAGAAGAAAGATTTTCAAGACAATTATTGACAATCTCGGCGGCGAGCTTGCTCTTATCATCTGTGGCGGTGCTTACCTCGACGAAAAATATGAGCGTGGTATGTACGAAATGGGTATCCATATCGTTAACGGCTACGGTATCACAGAATGCTCACCCGCTATCACAGCTAACAACCCCGATAACTTCAAGTTCGGCAGCTGCGGTACTCCGCTTGAGTGTAACGAAATCAAGATTCACGAGCCCGACGAAGAAGGCGTTGGTGAAATCTACGTTCGCGGTAAGAACGTTATGAAGGGTTACTACAAGGAGCCCGAAGCAACAGCTGAAGCTTTTGACGGTGAATGGTTCAAGACAGGCGACTACGGCTACATCGACGAGGACGGCTTCCTCTTCTTCCGTGGAAGAAAGAAGAATCTTATCGTTCTGAGCAACGGTAAAAACGTTTCTCCCGAGGAAATCGAAGATAAGCTTTCTACTATCGAGTACGTTAAGGAAGTTGTCGTTTACGACGAAGACGGCTTCATTACAGCTGAATTCTTCCTTGATACACTCGAAGTTCCCGATGCAAAGGACAGAATCAAGGGTGACGTTAACGAAATCAACAAGAAGCTTCCGGGTTACAAGCAGGTTGCAAAGGTTAAGACTCGTGACACTGAATTCCCGAAGACAACAACACTCAAGATTCTCCGTAACAGAAAATAAAATTACAGCCCGATTTCCTCATCGAAATCGGGCGTTTTTTTACATAAATGAGTCCATCAGATTGTTGGCTGTCTTCATTGCTTTGTTTGCCATCTTCTTATAGTTCATCTTTTTTGAATTTTTCATTGAACCGCCGATGAGTGCTGTCGCACCGCCCACAAGCATTCCGACGCCGATACCCTTCATAAGATTTGAAGTTGTATTCGTCATTTAAAAATCCCTCCTTTTTTATTATTGTCTGCTTTTGAGGTGATAATATTCTTGATGTTGATTTTTCCTCTCAGAGTTGATATAATATCTTTTAGATTTTTTCGGAGATGATAATTTTGGAAAAGCAGAAAAAAATTTCATTGATAAACGATATGTCCTGTGTAGGCAGATGTTCGCTCACGGCAGCACTCCCGATAGTTTCTGCCTGTGGGTTTCAGGCTGTACCTCTGCCAACGGGTGTCTTTTCCGCACAGTCGGAGTTTGAAGGCTTTGTATGCGCTGACCTGACGGACAGAATGCAGTCATTTTCAGACCATTGGAAAGATATCGGCGTAAGGTTTGATGCGATTTACACAGGCTACCTCGCCACAAGACAGCAGGCTGAAACAGTAAAACGTTTTCTGATTGATTTCAAAAAGAGCGACACTCTTCTCATCGTCGACCCCGTTATGGGTGATAACGGTGAATTTTACAGTGGCATCGATGAAAGCTTCATTTCCGAAATGCGTTTTCTCTGCGCAATGGCAGATGTGATCACGCCCAATGTGACCGAAGCTGAGATGATCGCAGGCATAGAATGCACTCAGCCACCATACAGCGCAGACCACATTAAAGAACTTCTCATCAATCTTCGCAACCTCGGCACAGGCAGAATTGTAATCACGGGAATTGAAAGCGAAGACGGGCAGATCGGCTGTGCTGTTTATGACAGCTACACACGAAAAGCAAATATGTTTTTCACTCCGAAAGCAGAAGGACGTTTTCCCGGCTCGGGTGATGTTTTCGCCTCCACCCTCGTTTCTGCAATTATGAAAGGGAAAGAATTTACGGATGCTGTTCAGATTGCAATGACATTTACTTGCGACTGTGTCGAAAAAACAGCACTTTCAGACGATCCGAGAGGCTTCGGACTTCAGTTTGAACCACAGATAGAAAATCTTATTAAAGCGGTGAAATAATGGCAACTCTCAATATAGTTTTGGTTGAACCCGAAATCCCTCAGAACACAGGCAACATTGCACGTACCTGTGCCGCAACGGGAACAAGGCTTCACATCGTTGAACCGATGGGTTTTAAAATTGACGACAAAAAACTGAAAAGAGCAGGTCTTGATTACTGGCATCTGCTCGACATTACATATTACAAAAATCTTGATGACTTTTTTGAGAAAAACAAAGACGGTGAGTTCAGATTTTTCACAACAAAGGCACAGAATAAGCATACCGACGTTGAATATCACGACGACGTTTTCCTTTTCTTCGGAAAAGAAACAAAGGGATTGCCCGAGCAGTTGCTCTTTGACAATCCCGAAAAATGTGTACGTATTCCGATGATAAATGATTCCTCAGCGCGAAGCCTTAACCTTTCAAACTCAGTAGCAATCGCTGTTTATGAGGTGCTTCGTCAGTGGGACTACCCTGATCTTCTGTGTGCAGGAAAGCTGACACAGTTCAACTGGGAAGATGCAGATAAATAAATTTTCAAAGGCTTCAACGTTTTAACCAACGTTTAGGCCGTTTGTTTTGTGCAACATTTTCACATTAATATATTTACTTTTATTTATTTTTTTGCTAAAATCCGATTAAATTAGACAATAAGGGGTGTTACAATGGTTGAAATAAGCAACAGTCCCGTTCCCGAAAAATTCCGTGACAAGCTTTTGTCTGTTGTGAAGTCTGAAGACATACTTTTTGCTGTTGTCGGTGACCTTAACCTCGACGGCAAGTATGCGGAATCACTGGCTGTATTTTTAAAAGACAGAGTGATAACTTTCGACGAATGTCTTGACAGCGAATATAAGGTTACAAAATATGCCGATATTGAAAAGGCAAAAATCAAGCGTCTTTACGGTAATGCGATCTTTAAAATCAAGTTCAAAAACGGCAGATATGAAGCATTGTTACGTTTTTCATACGCTGCTGCTGAGGTTGCAGATGCAGGCGCAAACTTCATTAATGTAACCAATCAGGATGGATACAAGCAAGATGAGCTTGAGGTTGTCAAAGCTGTTTACAATAAACAACGGAGCTTCTGTCCTAAATGCGGACGTAAGCTTCCAAAACCTAACGCTGAATGTATCAATTGCGAAAGTAAAGGTAAAATCATCAGTAAATTTGCAAAATACATCTCACCGGAAAAAGGCTCACTTGTTTTCTGTATGATTTTATCTGTTATAACAACGGCAATGTCACTTGTTCCGCCGTACATAACAAAAACGCTTGTCGACAGCGTTATACCTGAACATAACCGAAACGGTCTTCTGCAGATCATTCTTTTGCTCGTTGCCGTTTATGTTATACAGTATGCCGTTAACGGACTTCGTTCTTACAAACTCCGTCTGACGGGTGACAAAATCATAATGAACATAAAAAAAGATATCTATGCAAAAGCACAGTATCTTCCGATGAGTTTTTATGACAAAATTTCAACAGGCTCCGTTATCAACAGAGTTAACTCTGACTCAGCAGTTATTCAGAATTTTGTTATGAAAATTTCGCAGGAAGCTATTGTTCAGGCGTTTACACTTATCGGCCTTGTTGTGATTATGCTCAGCCTCAACTGGAAGCTGACTTTGTTTTCACTTGTACCGATCCCTCTTGTTGTGATCGTTGCGAAATTTTTCACACAGATCATCAAGCCGAAATATATGCGCTTATGGCGAAGAGGTTCTGCAATTTCGACAATTCTTGCTGACACTATTCCCGGCGTAAGAATCGTAAAAGCTTTCACTAACGAGAAAAGTGCAACCCGTAAATTCGATGCATACTGCGATGAGTGGTATCATGAAGACAAAAAAGTTGCCGCCCCCGCAGCAATTTTCCCGTCTGTAATCACCTTTCTTGTGACCTGCGGTTCTCTTGTGATCTGGTTCGTCGGTGGAGAAATGGTTATCGGCGGAAAAAGTGACATCACTCTCGGTTTGCTCGTTTCATTCATCTCTTATGCAAGTATGTTCTACAATCCTGTTAACTTCTTCGCAAACATCGGTGACACTTATCAGAACACACTTGCTTCTGCAGAAAAAATTCTTGACATTCTTGACGCTGAACCCGAGCACAACTTCGGCGAAGGCAACACAGAGCCCCGTCTTGACGGAAGAATCGAATTCAGAAACGTCAATTTTGCCTTTGACCGTTCCAAAAAGGTTCTTTCCAATATCAATCTTACAATCGAACCCGGCGACATTGTCGGCATCGTAGGAACAACAGGTTCAGGCAAATCAACCCTTATAAATCTGCTTATGCGTTACTATGATGAATATGACGGAGAGATTTTGGTTGATGGCGAAAACATCCGCAATATCGATATGAACTATTACAGAAATTCTATCGGTTTCGTTCAACAGGAGCCGATGATGTTCCGCGATACAATTTTCAATAACATCGCATACGGAAGCAATCACACCAAGGTTGAACAGGTTTTGTATGCCGCTGAAGTTGCAAACGCTCACGGATTTATCTCCAAGATGCCCGATGCTTATGACACTATGCTCGGCGAACGAGGTGTTGGTCTTTCGGGTGGCGAAAAACAGCGAGTTTCAATCGCACGAGCAGTGCTGAAAAATCCGAGTATTCTTATTTTTGACGAAGCTACAGCAGCTGTTGACTCTGAAACTGAAAGTCTTATTCAGAGTGCTATCGAAAGACTTATCAGTGGCAGAACAACGCTTATGATCGCTCACCGTCTTTCAACACTTCGAAAAGCAAATAAAATTGTTGTTGTTGACAAGGGCGAAATTGTCGAATGCGGCACCCCTGACGAGCTTATGGCGCTCAAAGGAAAATACTACAAGCTCATTGAAATCCAGTCTATGGGCGACCTGCTCAGAAAGAAAAAAGAAGAAGAAAATTTCGAATAAGGAGTTGTGAATATGCCGAATTACATTGAAGAAAGCTCAATCAGGCTTACGTCCGTTGACCGCATATTCGTCAACGCAGAATTTTATTCGGGTGAAAAATTTGAAAATGCTGAGCTTCACAGAATGTTCCCTATTACAGGTCTTACAAAATATATCGCTCTCATAGACTCTGAAGGCAATGAAATCGGAATCATTCGTGATGTTGAAAATCTTATGCCCGAATCACGCGAAGTCGCACTCAGCTGTCTTAACGAATACTATATGATGCCACGGATAAAACGCTTTATAAAAATGAGTGAAAAATTCGAGATATGGATGTGGACAGTTGAAACTGACAAAGGAATCTGCACCTTTGAAATCCGAAATCACTTAACAGCAATCAAACCATTGTATGACGGACGTATTCTTATCAAAGACGCGAACGACAATCGTTACGAGGTTCCCGACGTTAACAAGCTTGATAAAAAAAGTTACAAACTGTTAGCTCCTAAAATTTAAAATAAACACATCTGAAAGGATTAATATTATGAAATTACTTATTGCTATTGTAAATAACGAAGACAGCGCAGTTGTTTCTTCTGCTTTGACAAAGGACGGCTTCAGCGTGACAAAGCTTTCAACAACAGGTGGTTTCCTTATGGTCGGAAACACAACCTTCCTCATCGGTGCAGATGACAAAGACGTGCAGAAGGCAAAAGAAATCATCAAAAAGAATTCCGAAACAAGAAAACGTTCAGTCCCCTCCACATCAGCCCTCGGCGGTGGTCTTTCAGAAGGCGAACTCAGAGTTGAGGTTACAATCGGTGGTGCAATTGTTTTCACCGTTGATGTTGAAGGCGTAGATAAATATTAAAAAATTAAGGAACCGGATATCTTCCGGTTCCTTTTTTGTATCCTTATTTTGTTGTGCTTCCGAATCCCCCGTTGCGCACATCAGTCACATCATCATCAAAAGTGATTCCGTATTCAATAAAAATTCCCTGTGCGAATCCCTGACCTTTTTTGACTTCAACTACTTTACCTTCGTTGGAGTCATTTGTTATTTTAATGAAGATATGACCCTCGTTGTCAGAATAGAAATAGTCACTGTCGATAATGCCGACTGTATTATTGAGCTGAAGACGGAACTTGAATCCGAGACCGCTTCTCGGATAAATTTTGAGTACCCAACCGTCTTCGATTTCACATCTGATACCCGTTGGAATCTTGATTGTTTTGCCCGGCTCAAGAGTAAAGTCAACGGGGCTGAAAACATCATAACCCGCTGAGCCCGAGGTCGCTCTGCGCGGAAGCTTTATTTCGTCATAGATTTCTTTGATCTCTTCAGGTGTTCCTCCGAAGTCCTCTGCCCACGAGCCACAGAAGTTTTCAAAGCTTACCTTGCTGAACTGTGCAACACGTTTTATGTTCACATCTTTATTTCTGCGATCGCGTCTTTTTTCTTTTCGCTTTTCTTTTTCTTTATCTTTATCCTTGTCTTTTTCCTTCTTCTTTTCTTTATCTGCTTCCTCAATAACAAACTTACCCTTATGTGCTACATCCAGAACGTGGTGAGCCTGTTCAAAAGCTTTAACGCCAAGAGTCTGAATCGGTGCAAACGTCGGAAGGAAATGATCCATATCGTGCTTCAGGTAATCAGCAATTGCCGTGATGGGCGGTTTGCTAGACGGATTGAAGGTAACTGAATCGTCGTCAATGGTGAACTTTATTATACGCTGACAAACAGCTTCGATCGGACGCATATGAACCGTCAGCTCATTCTGTGATGTCCACGCAGCTGTAGCATTCGCCGTAAAAGGCATTCCTGCAAGAGTCATCGGACTGCGACGGGGTTTGCCGTCCATACCGCAGACAATCTTATTTTTCTCATCACCTTCTGCCCAGCTCATTGTGCAGGTGTCCTCAAAGAATTCAAAAATAACATCAGTGATTCCACCGGCTCTGTCACCTGACATATAAACAATCGGTATCGGTAGCATACTTACGGGAAAACCTGCAGCCGAAAGAACCATATTTTTTGAAAATTTCATCTTTCTGCCGTGAAGCCATTCCTCAAGAAGACTTCTCTGCATCTCAGGAAGATCGTCATCAAGCGGAGCCAATCCCGGCTTTTCCGCAGGAGTTTCTTCTGAATCTGCCTCTATCAGACATTTCGGGAAATGACGCCAGATACAATCTCTTGTCTTTTGTTCATTAACCTCACCCGCTGTCATAATAAACGAAGCATCGTAATCCTTTGCAACGATTCCGAACTGAGAAAACATACCGTCAGCTCTGTAACCGTTAAGACCTGCACAGCGCCAGAAGCAGTAACCATATCCTGACTGTGAGTCAGGAGATTTATTAACTGCAGAATTATCAGCCTGAAGCTTCTGTGATTTATGAACCCAATCGGCAGGAATAACCTGCTGACCGTTAAACATACCCTTCTGCTGATAGCAAAGAGTAAATTTTGCAAGGTCTTCCGTTTTGAGGAAAAGTCCCCATCCGCCTGCTTCAATACCGTCGATATCGTGCTCCCAGAAAGGAATATCAATTCCGAGAGGCTCAAAAAGACGCGGTGTGAGGTATTCAATAACGCTCATACCCGTAACTCTCGTGAGCATTGCACAAAGCATATACTGATTTTCGCTGATGTATTCCCAGCCTTCACCCGGTCTGAATTTCCACGGAGCATCAAAGAAATCCTTTATCCACTGATTCTTGCCCTTATCCGTGAAAACGCTTACACTTTTACCTGACTGCATCGAAAGGAGATGATGCACATTAAGAATCTGAAGATTTTCATCAGAATCATCTTCACAGTATTCGGGGAAAATATCGATAACTCTCGTGTCAAGCGATATAAGACCTTCGCTGACAGCAAAGCCTACTGCCGCAGATGTAAAGCTCTTACTTACTGAATACATCGCGTGAGGAGTTTCGGGAGCATAAGGATCTGCCCATGTTTCAAAAGCAACCTTACCCTCTCTTAAAATCATAATACTGTGGACTTCTATTCCACTTTCTTTAAAATCCTTTATAAGTTCGGCTACTTCTTTCGAAGAAACACCGACCTGCTCAGGATAGTCAGCCCTTTCGAGGCTGATTTTTCTTTTGTTTTCCAAACCTATCACCTCAAAATATAATTAAAAATTTTACTGTGCCTTTTTACTTTTATCTCTCTTTTTGAAGAAATATACCTGTGCAGCGATTATCGCACCTCCGCAAAGCACAAGAGCGATAATTCTTCCTGCAGTAAATTCAAACTTAAGTGTTACCGCCTTTTTCTCGCCTACCGTAAGTCCGTCATAGGATGACTGCAGACCGTGACGTGCATTCTGAAGCTCTGACAAAGAGCTTACTGAAAGTGATACTTCCTTTGCCTGCTCAAGAGCCTGAGAAAAAGCTTTTTCCGAATCCGTTGTGTATGGTGCGAGATCTGTGGCATTATACGTGTCGATGTAATATTCGAGAGTCTTCTTTTCTTCTTCTATCTGAGCGAGATAGTTTGAAAAGATCTCAGGATAATCTGTTTCTATCACTGAATAGCCTTTTGATATCAGATTGTCCCAGCCTCGTTCACTGTCAGGACGTCCACCGCTTCTGCCGTTTACCATAGAAGCCATCGCCTTGCCCTTTTCGTCAAAGCGTTCCATCAGATATTCATCATAAAGTACACCATTTTCATTCGCACTGCCAAGCTCGATTATGTTCATTGAGTTTTCAAGGCTGTCTTCAACTGCTGTGGTTGCCATAAAAATAATATTTCCCTGATAGTTGCCTGATGCCGTAATATCCTTATTTTTTGCAACAGTTTCAATTATGTCTGAATTTTTATCGGAATTAAAACGGAAAAATACCTTTTCAGTTGCTTTGAATTCCTTAACCTGTGAGTATACTGTTTCAAAATCAGCACACGTGGTGTTAAGCACAAGCAAACTGTCCTCAGGCACTTGAGCAAGAGCAGCTTCAAGACTTGCTACGTGACAGTCAGTCTTCGGTTTTGTCTGTGAACCGTTTTCAGCACGAAGATAAAGTGCTGTCAACTCCTCAAGTGTCTTTCCGGAAACTGCACCTGAAACTGTATTGCCTTGTGCATCAACAACCATTCTGTCAGTTGTATCATCTGCCATAAGCACGACCTTTTTATCCTTTGTAACCTTAAGATCAACTGATACAAATCCGTACTGAGTACCTGCTTTCACTGCTTCTGCAGAATTTTCAGGGTATGCGTGCCAATCACCTCTGTGCACCACGCAAATAATTTTATCCGCTGAATCTATATCCTCTCTTACCGTTGCAGCGACACTTGTTGAGAAAATGTTGAAAATCAAAACAAGAATCATCGTAAAAAGTATTGATTTATTAAAAAAACGTGTCATTTTGCACTCCTAAGCTATTTTTTCTATTATTGTAGCACAAATTTGCTAAAAAATAAAGAATAAATTTTTATATTTTTTAGCAAACAAATGTTTGCTTTTTGCAAAATTATGTGTTATAATAGCTTCAAGATTAAGTAATCTCATCCTTTGAAAGGAGAATTTGCTATGCAGATTAATGATACTCAACGAAAAATATATGAATTTCTTGTTGAAAGAAGTACTGACGGTGTTCCTCCCTCTGTGCGCGAAATAGGTGCAGCCGTAGGTCTTCGTTCCACCTCATCGGTGCAGACAAACCTTGATGCGCTCGAGGCCGCAGGTTACATTCAGCGTGATCCTCTTTTAAAGCGTTCTATCCGTATCATAGGTCAGTCAGACAACGTAACTCAGGTGCCTATCCTGGGTACTGTTACTGCCGGTGCTCCCATTCTCGCAGTTGAGCAGATTGAGGGTTATTTCCCGTACACAGGTACGGTTTCAAGGGACAAGCCTCTCTTCGCACTTCACGTACGCGGTGAAAGTATGATTCAGGCAGGCATCCTTGACGGTGACCTTGTAATCGCTGAGAAAACACCTTTTGCACGAAACGGTGAAATTGTAATCGCTATGGTCGACGACGAAGCTACTTGTAAGACTTTTTACAAAGAAAACGGATATTTCCGTCTTCAGCCTGAAAATGATACTTATGAACCTATCATCGTAGACGACTGCTCAATTCTTGGCAAGGTTGTCGCTGTAATGAGGTATTATTAAAATCATCATATGCAAAGTAAAAAGGGACTGTCGGTGACAGTCCCTTTTATTTTAAATTGAAAGAATACCTACAACCCATATAGAAATGACCACACAAACTACAGCCACAAGTATGTAAAGGTAGTAAAGCAATGTTTTGAGCATATACCCGAGCTTTTTGTCAGGATTGTTTGCAACTGCGGCACGTTCCGCACTCACCTTCTGAGCCGCTATGATAACGAAAGTCATCAGTGCAAGAGCGTATATAATGCCTGCCCACAAAGGAATATCAACTCTGTTTATCTTCAGCACACAACCGAGAGCAGCTGCAGCACACGTAACCAAAAGCCATATGAACTTTTCCATTGGTTTAGGTAAATTTACCGCTGTTTCTGTTTTTTCATCAGCGTTCATCTTCTGAAGCTCACTCATCGTTGTCACCTCCGAACCTCATTCTAAAGTATGATACCATAACAATTTATTAAATTCAATATACAGATTGATATTTATTTAGTATTGCAATAGATTTTTCTATATGTTAAAATTAACTTGTTATATACCTTTTAAGGAGGATTATCCCTATGCAGAACAGAAAGTTTGAAAATCTCGGAGCTGAAGCATCTCTTCTCGGTTTCGGTTGTATGCGTTTTCCTATGATTGACGGAAAAATCGACGAAGCAGAGTCAGAGCGTATGCTTGACCGTGCTATGCAGGCAGGCGTCAACTATTACGACACAGCTTATCCCTATCACGACGGTGAAAGCGAACCCTTTGTCGGAAAAGCTCTGAAAAAATATGACAGAGAGTCATTTTATCTCGCAACAAAGCTCCCTATATGGAAGCTCGATTCTCTTGCAGATGTTGAAAGAATTTTTAACGATCAGCTCGAAAGGCTCGGTGTTGATTACGTTGACTTCTACCTTCTTCACGCAGTTGATATGGAGAAGTGGAAAAAGATTCTTGAGCTTGGTATCCTTGACTACTGTGACAATCTCAAAAAAGAAGGAAAAATCCGTTACTTCGGTTTTTCTTTCCACGATGAATACGAGGCTTTTGAAGAAATTATCTCCTACAGAAAATGGGATTTCGTACAGCTTCAGCTCAATTACATCGACATCCGTGAGCAGGCAGGTCTCAAAGGAGTTGACCTTTGCAACAAGCTTGGTGTGCCTATCATCGTAATGGAACCTGTCAAAGGCGGTACACTCGCAAAGCTCCCCGATGAAGTTGAAGCAAAATTCAAGGCAGCTGACCCCGATGCAACAACAGCTTCCTGGGCTATGCGCTGGTGTGGTACTCTCGAGGGAGTAAAAGTAATCCTCAGCGGTATGAGCACAATGGAGCAGGTCGAAGATAACCTTAAAACCTTTGACGATTTCAAAGAGCTTGACGAAAACGAAAAGGCACTCGTTAAAGACGTAGCAGATACGCTCAACAGCAGAATGAGAAACGGCTGTACGGACTGCCGCTACTGTATGCCCTGCCCTGCAGGTGTAAATATCCCTGCAAACTTTGACCGTTGGAACAAATATGCTGTCTACGGAAATGCAGAAGACGCTAAAAACCGTTGGGCTAATCTCAAGGACGAGGAGAAAGCTCACAACTGCATTGAGTGCGGTATGTGTGAAACAAAGTGTCCGCAGAAAATCAGCATCCGTGAAGACCTCGCAAAGCTTCAGGTTGAAATGGACAGCATCAAGTAAAGGAGATTTTATTATGCCGATGATATCAATGAAAACCAGCACACCGATTTCAGAAAGTGCTGAGCTCATACTTAAGGAAAAATTAGGTAAAGCAATCGAGCTTCTTTCAGGCAAAACAGAAGCATGGCTTATGCTCGGATTTGAAGACAACTGCAGACTCTGGTTCAGAGGAGATAATTCAAACCCTCTCGCTTACGTTGAGGTAAGTGCACTCGGCAGAATCAATCCCGACGATTCAGAAAAACTCACAGCTGAAATCTGCAATATCTGTAAGGACGTTCTCGGAATTGACGGCAGCGGTGTTTACGTCAAATACGAAGAAACAGACAAATGGGGTTTCAACTCTATGAATTTCTGATAAAAAATTAAAAAATTATAGAAATTAAAGCGGTAAGGTGTTGACTTTACCGCTTTAAAGTGTTATACTGACGGAAATCAAATTAAAGGAAGACCAATTATGCCCATTACAGAAATACTTGACAAAAACGCTGAGCTTTATCCTGATGATATTGCTCTGGTTGAAATTAACCCCAAAAACGAAGCTGACGGTGCTCGCGTAACCTGGCGTGACTATTCACTTATCGAAGCAAAGCCCGATGAGGCTTACCGCCGTGAAATCACATGGAAAGACTTCAATAAAAAAGCGAACCGTTTTGCAAACCTTCTTATGACACGAGGCATCAAAAAAGGTGACAAGGTTTCTATCCTTATGATGAACTGCCTTGAGTGGTTGCCGATTTATTTCGGTATTCTCAAAGCAGGTGCAATCGCTGTGCCTCTCAACTACAGATATACTGCAGAAGAAATCAAATATTGCGTTAATAAATCAGACTCAGAGTTTGTTGTCTTCGGTCCTGAATTCATCGGACGTATCGAGGAAATCTGCCACAGAATGCCTAAGGTTAAGATGTGGCTCTATGCAGGTGAGGGTTGCCCGACTTTCGCAGAAAGCTACGAATCACTCATCCAGTATTGCTCGACTCACGCTCCGAAAATCGATATCACTGATGATGACTACGGTGCAATCTACTTCTCATCAGGTACTACAGGCTTCCCGAAGGCTATCCTTCACAAGCATGAAAGCCTTATTCACGCTGCACGTGTTGAGCAGAACCACCATTCACAGACAAAGGATGATGTTTTCCTTTGCATCCCTCCCCTTTATCATACAGGTGCGAAGATGCACTGGTTCGGTTCATTCCTCGTTGGAGGCAAGGCAGTCCTTCTCAAGGGTATCAAGCCTGAGTGGATTCTGAAGGCTGTTTCAGAGGAGAAATGTTCAATCGTATGGCTTCTCGTGCCGTGGGCTCAGGATATTCTTGACTCAATCGATCGCGGTGACATTGACCTTTCCGAATACGATCTTTCACAGTGGCGTCTTATGCACATCGGCGCTCAGCCTGTCCCACCAAGTCTTATCAGACGTTGGAAGGCGATTTTCCCGAATCACGACTACGATACAAACTACGGTCTTAGCGAATCAATCGGACCGGGCTGCGTTCACCTTGGTGTAGAAAACATCCATAAGGTCGGTGCAATCGGAAAAGCAGGTTTTGGTTGGGAAGTTAAAATCGTTGATGCCTGCCGCAATGAAGTTGCCAAGGGTGATGTCGGTGAACTCGCAGTCAAGGGTCCCGGTGTTATGACCTGCTACTACAATGATGAGCAATCCACAAACGAAGTTCTCGCTGACGGTTGGCTCTTTACAGGCGATATGGCTCAGGAGGACGAAGACGGATTCATCTACCTCGTCGACCGCAAGAAAGACGTTATCATCTCGGGTGGTGAAAATCTTTACCCCGTACAGATCGAAGACTTCCTTCGTAAAAACGACGCAATCAAGGATGTTGCAGTTATCGGTATTCCCGATGCACGTCTTGGTGAAATTGCAGCAGCCGTTATCGAAGTCAAGCCCGAGTGTACTCTTACAGAAGAAGATGTCAATGACTTCTGCCTCGATCTTCCGAAGTATAAGAGACCGAGAAAGATCATCTTCAGCGAAGTGCCTCGCAACCCGACAGGTAAGATTGAAAAGCCTGTTCTTCGTAAGAGATACTGCGGTGAAAGCGTTGTTGCACAGCAGAACGAAATTAAACAGTAAAAAATTAAGGTAGCAATCGATTGATTGCTACCTTTTCTTTATTTCTCAATGATTGGTACGCCCTTAACACTTCCGCCTTCTTTAGGAATGAAAATCGTTTTGATTTCCTGCGGTTTAAAGTCAAAAGCAAACTTTCTGTCAAGAAGATTAAAGTTGAACTCAGCCATAACAGGCTTAGACGCACATTCAACTGCTCGTGCGATATAGCCTGTACCATCCTCTGAAAGCTTGAGTGCAGTCACGATGACATTGTCACAGTCAACGGTAATTCCTTCAAAGACAGCAGGTAAAGTTCCCTTGTGGTGAGTTTCCTGATAAAGCTGAAGGGGCATATTCATCACTTCTGCTGCCTTTACAACTGCTGTGAAATCATCCTTTGCGTGAGGAATGAGAGCATATTCAAGCTCAAGCTCATCCATATCAATGAAAGCAATCTCATCGTCACGGTAACGCTGACCGAAATGATCAAGGAAAGCACAGGTACGTGCAGCGATCATTCGCATTTCGTTATCCTTGACACAGAAGCTGTATCTACCGTTATTGATAAGAGCGACGCCACCGTTGTCACCGTTAACCGAAATCCACTTCTGAGCAGGCTCTTCCAATCCGTCGGGAGCTTTTTTGATAAATCCGTACGGCATAGAATAAACAGCTTCGGGATTTTCTATATTCATCGGGAATGTGAGCTTGAGAATCTTATATTTCTCCTTGAAATTGATTCTGCACTTGACTGCAACCTTCGGGTTGTCTTTGTAAAGAGTGAAATACTGCTCAAGCTTTGAATCATTGTAGTATGATGTCACTTTGAGAGTTGCTCTGAGAGTGCCGTTTTCGAGCACTTTAAATTCAGCTTTTCCGAAAGAGCCGATATCCTTGTTATAATCAAAGACCATATGACCCCACGTGTCACTCTCCACGTCCTCGCAGACAACAGCTTTCATAGAAGACTTGCAATACTCCTTGTTTTCGAGCTTGTTGAAGTAAGATTTTATCGCACCGTCTTCATCAAAATCAACCTTGACGATACTGTTTTCGATTGAATTTTCCGTAATGCTGAACTGATTTTCGATTGCCTTCGCTTCGTGATTCTGGTCTTCCTTGTAGATGAAATATGTCGCATAGCCGAATGCAGGCATATCAACCTCAAACATACACATATTCACGTGGTCACCGTCTGTGTACGGTGCACGTACAAGCTGGAAAGGAACATCGTTGTCATCTGAATCAACCACACCCGATACCCACTGTGTGCCGAAGCAGACGTATTCCTTAACAGGGAAAGAATGCGGATTAAAAACCACCATAGGACAGCCTTCGCCCTCACGAACCCAGAGTCTGCCACGCTGCTCGGGAACACCGTTTTCGAAAAATTTGGTTGTGTTTACTCTCCACGAAATACGCTCTGCTGCAAAAGTGCCCACTTCAAGAGCAACTTCCTTTGCACAGCCGAATGCAGAATATGCATCGTCATAGGCAGGTTTGATTGAACACCCTGCAAGGATATCGTGGAACTGATTGAACATAACTCTCTGCCACGCTCTTTCAATTCTGTCAGTCTGAGTCTGTGAGCCTGTGAGAATATTCGCCATAACATCAATCTTCTCAGCATAAACAAGCTCATTTTCAGCCTGACGGTTGAGCATTTTAACCTTTGAATTTGCACTGTAACAGCCACTTGCATGATGCTGCAAATCCTCTTTGATTACAGGCAGATCATCAGGCTCGTTGTTCCTGACATAATCAAAATATTTATCAACACCTGAATAGATGTATTTTTCTTTGCCGTCACCTTCTCTGAGCTTCTCAGCCATCTGAAGAGTCTCGATTGACGGTCCGCCACCATGATTGCCTACACCGTAAGCAAGCATCTGTGAATGCGGCTGTGACTCGTAGCGTTCGATTCTTTCTTCACGGAGGTTGTCACCGTAGCCGTCAAGGATTCTGAATGCAAGAACACGGCTTCCGTCGGGACTCTCCCACCAATGAAGATTTTCAAACGGAAGATTCGGCTTTTCGGGTCCTCTGTGCGGTCGCATATAAACATAATTCTTAATACCTGATTTTGCCATAAGCTGAGGAAGCATACCGTTGTGTCCGAATGAGTCGACGTTATATGCAGACTCGGCTTTTTTGCCGAAGTTTTCGGCATAGAACTTCTGCGAGTAAAGGAAATGACGTGCGAAAGCTTCGCCTGACGGAATGTTACAGTCAGGCTGAACCCACATCGCACCCGTATACTGCCATCTGTCCTCTGCAACCTTTTTCTTTATTTCTTCAAACATTTCAGGCTCTGAGAGCTTGATCCATTGATAATAACCTGCACAGGCTGAAGTGAATACATAGTCAGGGAACTCTTCCATTCTGTCAAGAGCAGCCTTGAATGTAGACTTCACAAGTGCGAGGCCTTCAGGTACTCGCCACTGCCACACGGGGTCAAGATGAGCATTACCCATCAGAAAGTATTTCTTATCCATAAAAAGTTCTCCTTATTTATAGCACTCGACAACTGTCATATCAGCGCCTGTGATTGAGAATTTATCTTTAATTGCTTCAGGAACAAAGAAATAATCGCCTTTTTTGATTTCCTTTTCATAGCCGTCACCAACGATATTGCCGTTACCTTCTGTAACAACATAGATGCAAGCACCCTTATCAAGAATAAAGTTGCCGCCGTCAAAGATAATCTTTCTTACCTTGAAGCTTTCTGTGATGCTTTCGTCGATTACTGACTGATAGTCAACTCCCTGTTCACTTGCAAGCGGTTTGCTTGAAAGAGGTGCCGGGAAAGTTTTGTCCATATCAAAGCATTCAAGTGATGTTTTCTTATCAAGACCGAGATACATTTCATTATCTGAAAGTCTGTATTCACCGCACCAACGCTCGGGCTGAATTGTGAAGTCTGTCGGCTCCTGAACCTCAAGAAGAAGACAGCCTGCGCCGATAGCGTGAACCATCTTTGCAGGGATATAAATGATATCGCCTGCCTTTACGGGGAAGGATTCAAGAAGCTCTTCCATCGCAGTAAGACTTGTTTCACTCGCTTCAATAGCCTTTTCAAACTGCTCCATTGTCACGCCTTTTTTAAAGCCGTAGAAAATCTTTGCATCAGGTCTTGTTGCGAGGATAACCCAGCTCTCTTCCTTGCCGTAGTTTGAATTGAAATGAACCCTTGAAAAAGCCTTGTCAGGGTGAGCCTGAACAGGAAGTCTGATCGCACTGTCAAGAATCTTTGTGAGAATTCCGATATCTTCTCTGTCGCCGAGAAGCTCGTTTTTGTATTCCTTAAGAGCATCACTGAGATAAAGGTCAGCACCCTGAATTTTAGAAATTCCCTCGTATTCGTCTGTGCTGCCCTCATTAAGAGCGCGAACAGCAGAAACTACCCATTCTTCGGGATAGTTGCCGTCAGTTGAATCGTCTGAAAAGAAATCTGCGAAAAGCTTACCGCCTGTGTAAACACGGAAAACACGGTTCTTTTCAAAAAAGATAGGATAATCAAAAAACATAAAATCACCTGTATTTAATAAGTTTCTGTGCCTCATCGATGTTCTGAGCGTTGCCGATTGCGACAAGTGAAGTCAGTGCTGCACCATATGCCGCCTCTTCCTCATAAAGGGGAATTTTAATTTCAGCTTCAAACATTTCTGAAACAACCTTTTGTAAAGCCATATTTTTTCTTATGCCGTTGCCTGAGCAAACAATCTGCTCTGTTCTGCCGCCTGCATACATATTGCGAAGCTCACCTGCAATAGCATAAAGCATCGCAACAGCCATATCACCTGCTGTGAAATTGTCCTGCGACATATTTGAAAATCCACCGCGGATTTCAGGGTTAGCACGTGTTCCACAGAAACGACTGTCTGCAACGAGATCAGTCTGTGTTTTTGTTTCGAGCATTTTGTCAATCTGCTTGTAAAGTGACGGACTCTTTTCGCCCGTTGCCATTTCAACAACGGAAGCAAAGAAACGCTCAAGCATTGAGAATGCACGTCCTCCGCAGAGTGCCGCACCGACGATAAGATATCGATTTCCGTCATGCGGTCTTGATTCAACACCCTCACCGTTTACGGGTTCTGAATTAAGATATGAAATCTGCGACCCTGTGCCAACATTTAAAAGAGGTGCATTCACACCGACAGAACCGATGAAGCTTGCCTGATTGTCACCGACAGCGACAGAAACCCTGATGCCGTTCCAATCACCGACGGTTGCAAAATCTGAAGTAACCTCAGGGAGCATACCGTTGTCGAGAGTAAATTTATTGTTAACTATATCAAAGCAGCCGAAGCTTGCAGCATTTGTGATATGCATCAATGCAGTTTTTCTGCCCGTAAGCTTCATTGCGATGTAATCGCCTATAGTGCACACACCTGTTGCATTGGGGGGAACAAGTGAATTTTCACGGTTGTAAAAATCCGTTACAAGACCGTATCCCGCAAAACTTCCGAGATACTGCGCGTAGGTTTTGCCGTCCTTATACGGAAGGTTTCCGCGCTCATCCTGCCAAATATAAAGAGGGCTGACAGCGTTACCGTCTGCATCGTAATACATAATACCGTGCATCTGATTTGAAATTCCGATCGAATCAATTGCACCGCTGCCTTTATTCATAATAACGCTTTCAATGGCCTCAAAAACCTTCTCTTCAATCTTTGAAACGTCCTGAATTTTCTCCCAGCTTTTATCTGTTTCAATAAAAGAATTGTTCTGGCAGACAGCTGAACAAACCATTTCACCTGTCTGATTGTTCATAAGCACAGCACATATACTTGTTGTGCCTATATCAATACCAATAGAATACATTTAATCTACCTCAACAACCAAGATTTGATGATTTCGGGTCAAGTCGCTTGATAATATCCTGCTGGATTGCAGGTGAAAGATCAAGGAAGTTTACAAAAGTGCCGTGAATTCGCATAATGTAAACACCACTCGGAGCATACTTCTTCGGATTATCAAGAACCTTTTTAAGGATTTCTGCTGTAGTAACATTAACATAGAGATAGAAAGGAGCAACACCCTCGTTAAGCTCATTGAAGAAGAGAGGATTGATGATCTTATCTCTGAATTCAACGCCCTTACCCTCGTCTGATTCGCTTGTGAAATATTTCGGATCAATTCCGAGGTGTGAAGCATAACCGCCGTTGAACTTTTCAAACGGAAGCTTCATATTTGAAAGCATACGAAAACCGAGTCCGTTTTCGGCACTGCCGTAAAGCGGGTCAACACCGTAGCCGAGCATATCTCTTGACTTTCTGCCGTCAGGAGTTGCACCTACCCAATAACCGTAGAGAAGATGTGTAGACGGGCTTGAGAAGTCAGGTCTGAAGCTGTTGCCGAGGTAATTCTTTGCATTTGCAACGATGTCTGCAACCTTTGAAGCAACCTCTGCAGCATAGTTATCTACCTTTTCAATGTTGTTGCCGAACTTGTCTGCTGAAAGGAGGAATTCTCTTAAATCCTCATAGCCTTCAAAGTTTGCCTTGAGTGCATCAACGAGCTTGTCTGCATCCTCAGGACGTTCAGAAAGAAGCTTGTCAATAGCGCTGAATGAGTCTGCGATTACAGATACACCGTGGATAAGACATCCGCTACCGTTGTATTTTGTACCCTGTGCGTTGAAGTCACGCATATCGATACCGTTTTCCATTCCACCCATAAAGCACGAAAGGAAAGGTACGCGCTGTGTTGAAAGAGCGACAGAAGCACCGTTTGCTGCCTGTGCCATTTCTGACACAAATATTTCAACATTCTTATAGAATTCTTCCTGAATATTTTCAAGTGAAGCTGCCTTTGTGTCTGCAAGGCGTTCACCCGTTACTGTTGAGATACCGCCTGTGAGTGTCATTTCAAGAATCTTCGGAAGGTTAAGCCAGCTGTTTGTAGTGTTGGCATTATCCTTACCCATAATAAGCGGCTCCTGACAGCCTGCGATCGAGATATCGGGAAGGTCAGCCTCGTCGACACCGTTTGCTCCGAGAACCTCGAAAAGTGAATCGTCATTAAACATTGACGGAGTGAGTACACCCGGTGTGAAGAAGAATCTGCCAAGCTCCTCGTAAAGCTTCTGCGGTGTGTTTTTGTGAAGCTTAACAGAGAGAATCGGCTGTGGAAGGTTCATATCGAAGTATGCGTCAAGCATAGCGTATGAAGTGTCATTTGTAAGGTCGTTGCCGTCGATGTCACGTCCGCTGATGATAATGTTCTGTGAAATTGCCCAGCTTCTGTCAGCCACGTTGAAGAAAACAAGGAAATGCTTGAAAAGACCTGCAACCGTATCACGGTCAAGTCCGTTTCTGTACGGCTCAAAAATTCTGTCAGCATTACCTACTGAGAATGCGAACGGGTTCGGAGTCTGTTCAAGGCACATCATCTGCCAAAGGAGAATGAAAGACTGCATTGCCTCGTACATATTGTCCGCACCGTTTTCAGGCACCTTACGAAGAGTCTTAATCATAAGCTCAAGCTCTGCTTTTCTCTCATCATCAGCTGTTGCAAGCTTTTCCTCTGCAAGGTCAGCGTACTTATTTGCAAGGGCAATTACACTTTCAAGTGCAATTCTGAATGCCTTATAGCCGTTGCCGTCCTTATCCTTGATTGCATCAATCATTGAGCGAACACCGTTTCTGATCGCATAACGGAAATCGGGAATAAGATGTCCCGTAACCTGCTCAACGAAATAAATAACTTCCTTTGTGCTGTCTTCGCACTTTGCATAGGTTTCGCCAAGCTTTACTGCATAGTCAGTCTTGCTGAAAACAGACTTTGCTGCTTCGATTCTCTCTGCAGTAAATTCATCGTTCGGCTCAATGTCACCGAAAACAGCAGCAGGGTCACAGTAACCGCTGAAGCCTTCAACCTTGAATGACGGGTTAATAAGTGCATAGCTTCGCGCAAATGCATCGTCCTGTGTGCCTGCAAAAATCTGGTTATCGTCAATCCAGAGAGGAACAATGTCAACAAGCTCACGAAGAATGTAAGCCTTCTTGACTTCCTCACATTCATTCTTATATTTTTCCTGAAGATTGAGTTCAGCTTCCTTTGCGATGAACCAACCGTCAAGGCGCATTTTAGCTCTTTCATTTACAAAAAGAGTCTTTGCTTTCTTTGTTAATTTTTCGGGAGTGTAAATTTTCTGCATAGCTATTCTCCTTTATGATTTCGTTACTTTCATTCCGTTTTGGGTAAATAATTTTATAAAAATCTCAATCGTTTCTTCTGAAACAAAACCGTCTTCAATTTCATATTCACTTGTCCACTTATCCTTGCCGAATTCGTGGTAAGGGAGAAACTCAAAAACAGCATTTTCTGTTTTATGCCGACTGAAATAATCAACAAAGCCTTGCGGGTTATCGTTGATATTTTTTATGATAGGAATTCTTATATGAATCTGCCTACCTGAAGCGAATATTTTTTCGATATTCGCCTTTACAGCTTCATTTCCGACACCTATCCATTTTTTATGAATATCACTGTCGTAATGCTTGAAATCCGCAATAAGGTAATCAACATTTTCTGCAATTTTCAAAAGATGAGGACTTGATGCGTTCGTCTCGATCGCTGTGCTTATCCCCTCAGCCTTAAGCCTTCCGAGCAGCTCTGTCAGCTCCTCGTGCTGAAGCGTACATTCGCCTCCTGTAAAGGTAACTCCGCCGCCGTCAAAAAACATCATACGGCTTCGTCTGACCTCGTCAAAAAGCTCTTCAACGCTATAATTTTTCGCATCTGAATATTCACAATCCATACTCTCGGGATTTGAACACCACTTGCAACGGAAATTACATCCTTGCAGATGATACACAAGCCTGTTGCCGGGTCCGTCCTGTGAATAATTAAACCCTTTTTGCAGAATTTTCATCATATTACCCCATATATATTAACCTAATAATATTAGTTTTATTGTATACTTTGACGAACCATTTGTCAAGAAATAAAATAAATTGTATATATGCAATAAAAAATATAATAATCCCTTATATCGCTTGACTTTTCACTAAAAAACTGTATAATTATTCATTATCAATGAATATAGGGTGATCAGGTGAAAAAAATTTTTATTGACGGTAAAGCAGGTACTACAGGACTGCGTATTTACGAAAGATTAAGCGAACGTAAAGACATCGAGCTTATGCTTATTTCTGACGAGTTGCGTAAAGATGTGAACGCCAGAAAAGAGATGCTCAATGCCTGCGATATCGCTTTCCTCTGTCTGCCTGATGCGGCAGCTATGGAGTCGGTTTCGCTTATTGAAAACCCTGATGTCAAGGTGCTTGACACTTCAACGGCACACCGTACAAATCCTGCCTGGGCTTACGGTTTCCCCGAGCTTTCAGACGCTCACAGACAGAATATTATCTCTTCAAACCGTATAGCTGTTCCGGGCTGCCACGCAAGCGGATTCATCTCTCTTGTTTATCCCCTTGTCGAAAAAGGTGTTCTTTCCGAGGATGCACTTCTTGTCTGCCATTCACTTACAGGCTACAGCGGTGGCGGAAACAAGATGATCGGTGAATATGAAGATCCTGAAATTGATGAGGCATACGCTTCACCCCGTCAGTACGGTCTTGCTCAGACACACAAGCATCTGCCCGAAATGACAGCAATTACAGGTATCAAAAACGCTCCTGCGTTCACTCCCATCATCGCAAACTACTACAGTGGTATGCTTGTGACCGTTCCTTTGTTTAAAAATCAGGTAAACGGAGCAAATTTAGACGAAATTCGTAAAATTTATAGTGAAAAATACCACGGACCTGTGGTACAATATAAGTCTGACATCGGCGAGGGCGGATTTATCTGTTCAAACAAGCTTTCTTTCAATGACGGTATGGAAATCTTTGTTGAGGGCAACGAAGACAGAATTATGCTTATGGCACGTTACGACAATCTCGGCAAAGGTGCTTCGGGCGCAGCCATCCAGAATATGAA
>JAXJUJ010000031.1:0-4434 GCA_036309125.1 Acutalibacteraceae bacterium
CCCCAGGCTGTCGCATTGTCTGCGCAACAGTAGGAAACGCGAGGTGCGATATCACCGTAAGCACCCTCATCACTCTGTGAGTCACGCATATCCTGCATCCATTTTCTGAAGAAGCCAAGCACATCGGCATTGTAAGCAGCCGTCATACTGAAAGCCTGAGCGTCACCTGTCCAGCCAAGTCTTTCATCACGCTGAGGGCAGTCGGTCGGGATAAAAAGATAATTACTTCTCTGACCCCAGATTACATTTGAGATAAGCTTATTTACAAGCTCGTCTGATGTTTCCATATGACCGATTTCTTTTGTATCTGAGCCAACAACCTCTGCAACAAAGCTTGTCAGTTCAACGTCATTGTCAGCAGAAATTTCAACATAGCGGAAGCCGAAGAAGGTGAATGTCGGTCTGTATGTTTCCTCGCCATCACCTGAAAGAATATAGTGCGCCTTACCCTTTGCTGAACGAAGATTTACTGTATAAACGCTACCCTTCGGGCCGTCATTTCCTCGTTCAAGATCACCTGAGTCATTAAGGAATTCTGCATAACGGATTTTAACAGCAGCACCGCTTGTACCTTTCAGCTTAAGGTTAACCCAACCAACGATTTCCTGACCGAGGTCAACCACAAGCTTCTGACCTGCTTTAAGAGAAACAGGAATATTTTCAGGAGTTGATATAACATCAATCTCGCCAAAGGCTGTACCGTTATCCTTTGCATTTTCATATACGGTCATCGTCTTTGCGCCAAGGCTCAGACCATCTCTTACCTTTACTGTAGGGCCTACAAACGGTGTGATTTCACCGTCAAAATAATCGCAGATTTCAGCCTTTTTCCAACCTGAAATATCATAATCAACACACGAAATCTTTTCATAGCTGTCAAATCGTGCATCACGGTATTCACCGTCCCAGATATCAGCTGTACGAATCTGACCGCCACAGGTTGCCATCCAGTTTTCATCTGTGATAACAGCTGTTTTACCTGCATCATTTTCAAGCGTCACACAAGCCATTACTGCAGGCATATGCTCTCCGTAATAGCCACCCGAGATTCTGCCCTGATACCAACCCGGAGATGCCACAAGAAGGATTCTGTTTGCACCATTTGCAACATATTCAGTTATATCATATTCATAGTAAAGAGTTCTCTTTTGATAATTTGTCCAGCCCGGCTTCAGCTCATCGTTGCCTACCCTTTTGCCGTTTACATAAATATCGATACATCCGAGCGCAGTAAAGCTGAGCTTCGCAGTAGAAAAGCTGTCAACAGTGAAGTCAGTCGCAAACATAGGCATACCGTCATCACAGCGTACATCTTCAAGCTGAAACTTCGCCTTTTCATCGTCATCCTTCCAAGGTGAAACACCAAAATCAGCATACACCTTCATATCTGTTTTTATAAGCTTCGCATTGTTCCAATAAATTGAATCGTATTTATGCATAATAAAATCTCCTGTAAAAAAAGACGACCAGACTTTCAATCCATATAGAATTAAGTCTGACCGTCCTTAAAAATTAATTAGTCAAAATATACGGGTTTACCTGTCTTTGCAGACTCGTAAATTGCTTCAAGAATCTGTGTTACAACAAGTGACTGTTCAGGCTTTGTCGGCACTTCTGTGTCATTGATAATCGCCTGATAGAATCCGTTTGCCTCAAGCACTTCGGGATCTGTGCTGTCACCGTCATAGAAGGCAACACCGCCACAGTCAAAGTTCGGGGTTTCAATAACCTGACGTCCGTTTTTAACGTAGTTGATACGAAGATCATCTTCACCCATTGTGTCTGCGCCACCCTTGTCACCGCAGATCATAACCGTTGCTTCCATCGGATCTGCGATATTAAGTGCCCAGCTTGATTCAACAGAAACTGTTGCACCGTTCTTCATCACAACGAAACCGAAAGCTGAATCCTCAACTGTGAATTTTTCTGTATCCCAGTCGCCCCAGGCATTCGCTGTGCCGACCTGTTTGCCGAGCTTCTTGTATGAAGTGCCGACAACCATCTTCGGCTCGTGGTTATCCATAAGCCAGAGTGTGAGGTCAAGAGCGTGCGTGCCGATATCGATAAGCGGACCGCCGCCCTGCTCATATTCATTAAGAAATACACCCCATGTAGGAACAGCACGTCTGCGAAGAGCAATCGCTCTGCCGTAGTAAAGATCGCCAAGCTCACCGTCTTCACAAGCCTTTTTAAGATAGAGATACTCATCTCTCCAACGGCTCTGGTAACCGATTGTGAGCTTTTTGCCTGTTCTCTTTGAAGCATCGAGCATAGCCTGTGCTTCAGCTGCAGTTTTAGCCATCGGCTTTTCACACATTACGTGCTTGCCTGCCTCAAGAGCATCTATTGTAATGAAGCTGTGCGAACGGTTAGGTGTGAGAACGTGAACAACCTCAATGCTTTCATCCTTGAGAAGCTCTTTATAATCCTCGTAGATTGCTACGTTTTCGCCAAGATTGAACTTGTCTCTTGTTTCATAAGCACGTTCAACGATGATGTCGCTGAGTGCTACGATTTCAACATAATCAAGCTTTGTGAGAGCGTTCATATGCTTACCGTTACAGATACCACCACATCCGATGATACCTACCTTAACTTTTCTTTCCATTTTAAAACACCGCCTTGAAATTAATTATTTAAGAAAGAGATTGCCAAGAGCAATAATACCTGTGAATCTGAGAACCAAAGCAAGAGCTTTGATGATTGTATCGCAGATAAGAGTTGCCGGCAAACCAAGATCAACAAAGAATGTATCCTCAGCCTCAGGTGCACCTTCATATTCGAGTGTGAAAGCCTGAGTGTAAATAACGCCGCCCTCGCCGATAATTTCTGCTCTTACGTAAGAACCGATTTTATCTGAATAATCGTCGAGATCAATCGTGTCGCCTGTTGCGATGAATTCACCGTCAGCAATCCAATGAACCATATATGCATCCTTTGTGCCGATTGTGATTGTATCTTCGTTCTCATTAACAGCAACATTTGTTACCTTCGGAACTGCTGCAGTCTGATCAAACTCAAACTTTGTATCCTGACCGCCGTTCTTTTCTTCTTCAACGATTGTTTCGTAAGTTGTCTGAAGCTTTGCTGCAAATTCAGGTGCAACACCTGCTGCATTGAGCTCTGATGCCCACGCCTTGATTTCCTCGCGGCTGCCCATATAATAACTTGCTGCGAAGAACTCACCCTTTGTCATACAGGAATTGAGAGCTTCGGGAGTGAGCTCAGGCATTACCATCCATGTGTAACCTGAATTTACGATATTCGGGTTATGAGCGTCAGATGTTGCGATAGCGTAAACATTTCTGCCGTGAGGAACAACCTTTTGAAGAAGGATATCCCAGAGCTTTCTGTCAAAGCGTGTTCTGCTGTCGCCCTTACTGTTGATGTCGATACCCATACAAGAATCATATTTGATAAGAAGGTTTGCAAACTTATTTACAACGTACTGATAATGAATATTATCCATATCATAAGCGTCTTCAAAGCATTCTTCATCCCTTGCGCCTGTGTACTCACCAGGATGATTGATTACTGAAAGACCACCGATCTTATCAACGTTCTTGATAGGTGTCGCATAGTCGCTTGTACCGCCGACAACGTCGTTACCGTAGTCAGCAAACCAGGTGTTGACGTGAGCATTATTGAAAGATGTAGGATTCTGCTCATTTGCAAAGGGTACTCTCATCATTGTGTGAAGAGCATTTCCGTTTTCGTCATACTGATTGTAATATCCGTCAGCATAAGTGTAATCTGCACCAGCATCTGTTACACCTGAAGCCTGAAGAGGATCAATGGGTCGGTTGCCTTCCTTTACTGAAAGAACAACGCGGATTGTCTTAGCCTGAGTGTCCTGATCCCAGCCGTAATCAACTGTACCGTGGTCACTGATAGCTACGATATCAAAATCGTGTTCATAATGTTTTTCAACCTGCTCTCTGATAGTCTGATCGCCGTCAGAAACAGTTGTGTGTGAATGGAGGTCAGCTTTGTACTGATTGTAAGTTGACCAATCAATATCCGCATATGTGCTGTTGATTGTATAGTCAACATCTCCTGCCGCGTAAGCACCAATTGCTGTACCCGTCGCCAGCATAACTATTGCCAGCAATACGGCAAATGCCTTTTTGATTTTCATAAGAAGTACCTCCTGAAATCATACAAATTTACATATTGATTTTAGCACATTAAAACGGAAAATTCCAGCAAAAATTTGCTGATTGAACAAAACTGTCATTTTGCACTAATACCACCTTTTTATTTGATGAATTTGACGAAAACGAAAGGCAGAGAAGTTGTACATTTCTCTGCCTTTGTTGTCTGGCAACAGTTGAAAACCCCCGGTTTTACCGGGGGAAAAAGAATGCTTTAGTAAAAACAAAAAGCAGCACGCAAAAGAGTGCTGCAAAAAATAATAACCTCCTGATATAATAG
>JAXJUJ010000032.1:0-1929 GCA_036309125.1 Acutalibacteraceae bacterium
CTTCTATAAGGTAAAGAAAAACCGTACCTTTGCATTTATAGGCTCAATGGTCGGTAACCTTGCAATGGCTGTCGCCTGCTTTGCGGTAAATTACTTCGTCACCTACCCGATTTATATGAAAATACTTATTCCCGAGGAGGCAATTCTCGGAATGTATCAGGCAATTCTTCCGTCAATGGATTCTATCTGGAAGTCGATTCTCGTGTTCAACGTTCCGTTCACATTTGCCAAGGGACTCGTCAGCGTTGTCATAACCTTCCTCGTTTACCGTAAACTTTCTCCGATTCTTAAAGGTAAATTGGAACATAAGTCTTGACTTACAGGACATATTAGTGTATAATCTCTTCGCAACAAATTAAATAGCGCTCAACACTTATTAAGAGCAGCTGAGGGAACAGGCCCTATGAAGCTCAGCAACCTGCGTTAAGCAAGGTGCTAAATCCTGCGGTGCAACCGAAAGATAAGGTTTTTCAAGCTCTCGGTTTGCGCCGGGAGCGTTTTTTTCGACAAAAGGAGGACTTTAAAATGGCAAAACATCTTTTTTCATCAGAATCAGTAACAAAGGGACATCCCGATAAAATCTGTGACCAGATTTCAGACGCAGTTCTTGATGCAATCCTTGCTCAGGACCCGAACGGCAGAGTTGCCTGTGAGACTTGCTGTACAACAGGTATGGTTCTTGTTATGGGCGAAATTTCAACTTCAGCTAACATCGACATTCCTGCAATCGCTCGTAAGGTAATCTGCGACATCGGTTACGACAGTGCAGAAAAGGGCTTTGACGGCAACACTTGTGCAATCCTTACTTCACTTGACAAGCAGTCAGGCGACATCGCAATGGGCGTTGACGCTTCATTTGAGCTCAAGGGTGGCGAAGATGACAAGTACAACCTTCACGGTGCAGGCGATCAGGGTATGATGTTCGGTTACGCTTGCGACGAAACACCCGAGCTTATGCCTATGCCTATCTCACTCGCACACAAGCTTGCTCTCAAGCTCACAGAAGAAAGAGAAAACGGCAACCTCGGCTATCTCCGTGCTGACGGTAAGACTCAGGTTACAGTTGAGTACGATGACGACAAGGTTGTAAGAATTGATGCAATCGTTGTTTCTTCACAGCACAGTGCAGACGTTGAGCTTGACAAAATCCGTGAGGACGTTATCAACCTCGTAATCAAGCCGACAATTGACGCTTCACTCATCGACGAAAATACAAAGATTTACGTGAACCCCACAGGCAGATTCGTAACAGGTGGTCCTCAGGGTGACTCAGGTCTTACAGGCCGTAAGATCATCGTTGACACATACGGCGGATATTCACGTCACGGCGGCGGTGCTTTCAGCGGTAAGGACCCGACAAAGGTTGACCGTTCAGCAGCATATATGTGCCGTTACATCGCAAAGAACATCGTAGCAGCAGGACTTGCAAACAAGTGTGAGGTTCAGCTTGCATACGCTATCGGTGTTGCAAAGCCTGTTTCAGTAATGGTTGACACATTCGGCACAGGCAAGGTTGCAAACGCTGAGCTTGCAGATGCAGTAAACAAGGTATTTGACCTTCGTCCCGCTGCAATCATCGACAATCTCGGTCTTCGCCGTCCGATCTATCAGCAGACAGCTGCATACGGACATATGGGCAGAACAGACGTTGACCTTCCCTGGGAGAAGACAGATAAGATTGACGAGCTCAAAGCTGCTCTTTAATAATTAAAATAAAGGTAAGAACTCATCAGGGTTCTTACCTTTTTTCTTTTTATAAACCAAAAGCACCCTCGTGGGTGCTTTATTATTCTGTGAAAAAATGAAATATGTTTGTTAAATTCGGGTTTGTCAGGCAAACCCCGACAAGTAATAAGTAAGAAGTAATAGTGAAGAAGTGAGGGTCTGCGACGCTGAATATAACATGACTGCAATTTGGTTCGTATGGGA
>JAXJUJ010000033.1:0-7089 GCA_036309125.1 Acutalibacteraceae bacterium
TTAGCAGAACATAACATTACGCAAAGTATGTCTCGCAAAGGTAATTGTATGGATAATGGCGCTATGGAAAACTTTTTTGGCAGACTTAAAGTCGAAATGTTCTACGGTGAAAAATTCGAAAGCGTTAACGCTTTCATTGATGAATTGAAGAAATATATTTATTACTACAACAACGAAAGAATTTCCTTAAAACTAAAAGGAATGAGTCCGGTGCAATACCGAACTCATTCACAAGCAATTTAATATTTAATTTTGTCTAAACTTTGGGGTTCACTTCATTACTCAGGGTGATTTTTATACATTTTTTTGTTTTGACTAATTGACGAAAGTTGTTCGAAAAAGTATAATACCCTTTGGAAAAAAGCGAGGTGCAGACTATGTTAAAACGTTTTTTAAGTTACTATAAACCCCACAAGAAAATGATGACTCTTGATATGCTCGCTGCGCTGATGATTTCAGTCATCGGTATGGTATATCCTGTCGTTACAAACAAGATGCTTAATGAATACATTCCTAATAAAATGTATTCGACTATCGTTATTGCAGGTGTCATTGTTCTTGCGCTTTATTTTGCGAGAATGGCACTCAACTATTTCGTGCAGTATTACGGTCACGTTATAGGTGTACATATGCAGTCGCAGATGAGAAAGGACCTTTTTGCTCATCTTGAAAAGCTGCCTTTCAGATTCTTTGATAATAACGAGACGGGTAAAATTATGACACGTCTTACGAGTGACCTTTTTGAGGTTGTTGAGCTTGCACACCACGGTCCGGAAAATGTTCTCATCAGCTCAATTATGATAGTTCTTTCTTTCGGTTACCTTATCACAATCGATTGGATTCTTACTCTTATCATTTTCACCTGTGTGCCGATTCTCATTGTTGTTACAATAAAGCTTCGTAAAGCGATGAAGGAAGCCTTCAGCGACAGAAGAAAAAGTACAGCCGTAATCAATGCTGCAGTTGAAAGCAGTGTTACGGGTATCCGTGTCACAAAGGCTTACACAAACTACGAAACAGAAATCAAAAAGTTTGAAAAAGGCGACAAGGAATTTGTTGATTCATCATACCGTGCATACAATGCAATGGCGAAGTTCCATTCTTCAACAACATTCATAACAGAAGTTTTCAATGTATTCATCCTTATTGCAGGTGGACTTTTCCTTTATTCAGGCAGAATTTCTTTCGGCGATTATTCTACATTTATCGTTTCTGTCAATCTTTTCATTCATCCCGTAAATACGCTTATCGGATTTATGGAGCAGTTCCAGAACGGTGTCAGCGGATTCAAGCGTTTTTGTGAAATTATGGATGAGCCTCCCGAGGAGGATAAACCCGATGCAAAAATTCTTGAAAATGTAAAAGGCGAAATTGAATTTAAAAATGTTAATTATTCTTACGACACTTCAAAGGGTGTTCTTAACGATGTTAACCTTAAGATTGAAAAGGGGCGTAAGGTTGCCCTTGTAGGACCTTCGGGCGGAGGTAAAACAACACTCTGCCACCTTTTGCCGAATTTCTACAAGCTTGAAGAAGAGGACGGATCGATTCTTATTGACGGTACAGATATACGAGACATAACTCTCGATTCGCTTCGTCAGAATATAGGTATCGTTCAGCAGGATGTTTTCCTTTTTGCGGGTACAATCCGTGAAAATATTCTTTACGGCAGACCTGATGCAACTCAGGAAGAAATCGAGGAAGCTGCAAAACGTGCAAACATTCACGATTATATTTCAACTCTTGAAAAAGGTTACGATACTGAAATAGGTGAACGCGGCGTCAAGCTTTCGGGCGGACAGAAACAGCGTCTGAGTATTGCAAGAGTATTCCTCAAAGACCCTGCGATTCTCATTCTCGACGAGGCAACAAGTGCACTTGACAATACAACGGAAGTTCTCATTCAGCAGGCTCTTGACGAGCTTTGCAAGGGAAGGACTACACTTGTCGTAGCACACAGACTTTCAACAATCCGTAACGCTGATGAAATCGCAGTTGTTATCGACGGCAAAATCCGTGAACGTGGTACCCACGACGAGCTTATTGAAGCTGACGGAACATACAAAAAGCTGTACTCACTCCAGTTCCGTGAGAGTGACCTTGCAGAGTAAAAACCAAAGCGGGTATACGTTCAGTATATCTGCTTAATTTTTATTGACGATTCAGTCTGCTTTCTACATATTGGTGCTTTTTTGGTGAAAAACGGCTTTTATTCGAATATTTTGTTATTTTTTCTTGAAATTGAAATTTAAGTATGATACAATCACATCAAATATATACTAGAGAGGTGTGCTCTTATGAAAAAAGGCAATGGATTTTTTGCAGAGTTCAAAAAGTTTATTTTAAGAGGCAATGTTATTGATCTTGCAGTCGGCGTTATCATAGGTGGTGCTTTCCAGACAATCGTTAAATCATTGGTTGATGATATCGTAATGCCTGTCATCGGTCTTATCACTAAAGGTGTTGACTTCACAAGCAAATTTGTTACTCTTGACGGCAATGCATACGCTACACTTAAAGAAGCTCAGGATGCAGGTGCTGCTGTTATCACATACGGTAACTTCATCAGTGCTGTTCTTAACTTCCTCATTATGGCTTTCGTAATCTTCTGCTTTATTAAGCTTATCAATACTATTATTGACAAGGCAACAAAGAAGAAGGATCAGCCCGAAGAGGCACCTACAACAAAGAAGTGCCCGTACTGCTGCACAGAAATCGATATCGCTGCTGTAAAGTGTCCGCACTGTACATCAGACATTGAAAAATAAGAGCTTCCATAGGAGAGGTTTTCTTGGGAAAAGAAATTATACTCAAAAAAGCTGTGGTCGGTGGTTTTGACCGTGTGCAGGTAATGAACTGCATCGCATCACTTCAGGAAAAGGCTAAAAATGCAGAGGACGAGGCTGAAGAACTCAAAAATCTTCAGGAAAGTCTCGCTCAGCTCGAAAAGGTCCTTGACGAAAAGGATGCTGAGATAGAAAGCCTTTCAGCAAGTGTCGCTGAAATGGAGGAAAAGGTCCGTATTCCTAAGACGTCTGCACAGCTTATGAAAGACTCAGTTGATTATGCTGACCGTTATGTCGAAAGTGCAAGGATTCTTGCTCAGGATATAACTGAAAAAACTTCCTGCAAGGTCAAGGAAGCTAAGCAAAAAATTGATTCTATTTTAACTGAAATTACAGGCTTATCTGAGGATATCCGTAATCTGTATACAGACCTGTCTGATCTCAAAAACGAATATGACTCGTTTGGTGATGTATATCACTCTGCTTCATCCGAAAATTACCTAGCTGAGGAAGAAGAAACAGTCATCGTAGAAGAGACGCAGGTGTGTTCACCTTCAGCGGTGCAGACCGAACCTTCTGCTCCGCTGAAGGATGAAAGAGATAATCTGGAAATCATCCGAAAAGCTAAAGAAAAATATCTTAAAATGATATAATTGGTTCTGTAATCAAGACATCTGTTTGAGACAGGTGTCTTTTTATTTTTGGTCAGTTTTTTGATTTCTTAATTGTATTTGGCTGGATTTGTTTCTTTTTTTTGAAAAAAATGTCAAACAAGAAAAGATTAAAAACTATCCGTTAGTGCATTGTTACAAAAATGAATTTGATTATTGAAAATTGGCATAATTAATGATATTATTATACGCGTATGAATATCACTAGAGGTGTTTTTTATGAAGAGAATTTCACGTTTTGCAAGACGTGCATTAAGCCTTATGCTTTGTCTTGCAATGGTGATGACAACGATGTTTTTCTTTGACATCGGCATCACCAAACCACAGGCAGCTGTATCAGATACTCCTGTAGAAAAGGGTCGCACGCTCCTTATTGTTCCTGAGGTTATTTACCTTAAGCCTCAGCACAATTCATGGACAGCTGCGACAACATCAACCTTCGATATCTATGTCGAAAATACTCCTATTATCGGCGATGACGGCTGGTACGATGTTTCTCCGTCTCCTGATTGGACACAGGCGGGTAACGTCTATTTCTCCGCAGAGGACGGCTATGATTCAAGCAGCCTTGAGCTTTCCTGCAAGGGCTATGACTCAAGCTATGTCAGTGTCGGAGGCTCGGTTTCATTCGCTCAGGCTGAAGACGTCAACTCAGGCTCAATGAAGTACACTCACTTTAATATCACAGGCGGTACTTCTCCTAGCCTTGCTGCGGCAACTACAGGCTATTTCATCGAATGGACACTTTCTTATAAGGACAGTTTTGGCGAGAAAAAATCTGTAGTGGCTTATACATATGTATATAAGCCTTTCGTAAGAGTTTACGGCGGTGCTGTCCGTGTATATCAGGACGGTTCAGGTAACGATTCTGATACATATGCTTCTCATATCGGCTGGGTATCAGGTGTTCACAGCATCGGCCAAACTTCAAAGTCAAATAACGGCTCAAGCAACTGGTCTCCTAGCTATACGGTCTCAACAACTGCTAAAGGTATGGCAGGCTTCATTTCATCAACAAGCGGTTACAGAAAGAGCGATAATGCTTCTTATGTTAACGGCGTTTCAACCTATGACCCCACAGGTGTAAAGAATTATTATCTCCCGTTTGCTACGGATAGCACTTCTACGTCATATATGTGGGCAGGTCAGGCAAACCATACCGTTGACGGTCAGAACCCGGGAGATTGGTTCAATAACGGCAGCAATATGGGTACTTCGTTCACTTACTATAACCGTGAGCAGAACGCAAGCTCAGAGCGTCTTGTTGTTGTTGCAAACTCAGAGTTCTACGGTAACATTTACGTTGACACAAGCCGATACACTAACCTCGGTCAGATTCCTAACCTTGGTGTCGGACTTCTTGCTACTGACGATGACAGATCTACGCAGTATTCTTGGTATGTTGCAGACGGTACAGGTACACCTGATGCAACCGGTTACAGATATTCAGACTACTGGCAGAAGGAAGCTTCTGCTTCTGACTCAGCTTTCTCACTTGGTGCAACAAGCGGTGGCCGAATCATTGCAGGTCATATGAACGGTAACACTGACGAAGGTACTCTCAGCACAGAAAGCACATTCCCCAGCAATACAGACAACTACTGCGGTCTTTGGTACACAGGTAACTTCCCGGTAGCTATTAAGTCGGATACAAGCACTTACTCAGTAAAGACTTTCTTCGGCACAAAGGCTGACCGTGCACGTTATGGTTTCGGCTATACCTGGTCAGATATCAAGACTGTTCAGGATAACAAGGCTGCTCTTCGTGCTAAGGTTACCGAAGCTATGAAGAAGTTCGGCCAGTATGGTGTCATTTTGAAGGACTCTAAGTACGGTTCATACTACTACAGCACACAAACTAACCAGTGGCAGGCTTTTGTTACGGCTTACAGATTGGCTTGTATGGAGCTTACAAAGCTTGACGGCAGAATTTCAAGCGATGTTACGATTCAGAACCGTATCGATAATCTTACAAGCGCGATGAAAAACCTTGAGTTCGTCGGCAAGCTGCAGGGCGATGCATTCCAGTATAATGTAGGTCTTATGAAAAACCGCGATGGCTCTTACAGAGTTGTTGAAATCCCTCAGGCAGAAACACACTATGCTCTCTTCACATACGGTGATAAACTCGAATTCACAGCAGATACATTCTCAGGTTATACTTACAAGGGTATGCTCAAGCTTGACGGTGAAATATCCGTCGATGCGGTAACGAAAGAAACAAAGTTAGCCTCACTGCCGTCCTTCACCTCAGACAGCAACAGGGCAAACCACTCTCTCACAATACCTAACGGCACTTTGACAATTACGAATACAGGTAACACTCATCCGACAACGGGACGAGCAACGATAAACGGCTCAACTGTTACATATCCCAGCGTAACAGATGATGCTCGTGTAAGCGACGGATACAGACTTACTGTATGCTATATCTATTTCTACGAGATTACTGATGCCGAAGTTCTTTTCGGCAATGAATTTGACTTTGACCATTTCAATTGGTCAGGTACACCTAATCAGGCAGATTCAGTATCAGCTGACCGTGTAAATAATACGGTTACGCTCAATTCAAAGTCAGATGCGACGGACGCATATACAACTAATTACTCAGGTTCACAGCCGGGTTATATGACTCTTATTCCGGGCAGAACATATGAGTTCTCTTGTTCGGTCAAAAATAACACGGCGAAGGATGCAAGAGCATCAATGTTCCTTTTCTCTTTCCCGTCAGCACCGACAAGTAATGTTTCAATCGGCACATCGGGCACAGACTTCACGAGTGCTTCAACAGCAGTTTCAGCAAACGGTACAGCTTCGATTAAAGGAACACTCAAAATTCCCGAAGGCAGACCGTACGCAACTCTCTGTGTAGGTACACCGACAGCGGGTGTTTCAATATCCTATTCAGATATTGTTGTCCGTGATATTACAACATTTACAACTCCTTTACAGGTCAATGATGTAACAAAGCCTAACCCGATCAGTGTTACGGGAGCAAGAAATTCAACTGTTACAAATTTCCAGACATTAACCCGCCCGGGTTATCAGTTCGCAGGCTGGTCAACAGTACGTGAAGCAAACGGTAACGGTGCAGCAGCAAATATCGTAACAACCACAACAGTTCCTGCAAACGGTAACAGAACACTCTACCCCGTATGGCAGACTAATGTTATCTACGAACTTGACGGGGGTATTTACAGAAAGTCTTCTGACTCATCGCAGACGAGCTATCAGGTAGAAGGCAGATGGAATCTCAACGTCGGCACATCAGTTCCTGTTTCTAACAAGGTTGTTCAGGGAGATACAGGCTGGAACAGTGCAGATGTTAGCTACACTTATGTTCCGTATAAACCCGGATATAATTTCAAGGGCTGGAAAGCAGAATCAGTTGACCCGTCAGTAAACGGTAAGGTATATTGGCCGACAGATGTAGTGGTAGCAAATGCAAATGTTGAGTTTACCGCAGTCTGGGAAGCAGCAACAGCAGTAACATTCAACGAGTCAAGCAATATGGCAAAGGGATATGTTACATCGTCACAGAACAATATGAAGTTTGCGTTCTATCCCGGACAGGTTCACTTCTTCTCGTACACAGCACCGAGAGCACAGTATGCATCAGCATACACAAGCAA
>JAXJUJ010000034.1:0-16540 GCA_036309125.1 Acutalibacteraceae bacterium
GCTTTTTAAACGGACGGTCGAGGACGCCCGTCCCTACGTGCTTGACCATAATTGGGTGCGTAGGGGCAACCATTGGTTGTCCGTCAAAAAACGCTACAAAATCTGACATCGCAATTGCGGAAAAATCTTAAATTTAAATAAAAGTATTGACGAAAAAAGGACACTCAGATGAGTGTCCTTGATTTTTTGTGTTGATCTTAAACGTTGAAAAGGAAGTGAACAACGTCGCCGTCCTTCATAACGTATTCCTTACCCTCTGAACGGATGAGTCCCTTTTCTCTTGCAGCTGCGAGAGAACCGTTTTCCATAAGGTTTTCAAAGCTGATAACCTCAGCACGGATGAAGCCTTTTTCAAAGTCAGAGTGGATTTTACCTGCAGCCTGAGGAGCTTTTGTTCCTTTTTTGATTGTCCAGGCTCTTACTTCGGGAGTACCTGCTGTGAGGTATGAGATAAGGCCGAGGAGATCGTAGCTTCTCTGGATAAGGAGGTCAAGACCACCCTTTTCTACACCAAGCTCAGCGAGGAACATTTCTTTTTCTTCCTTGTCAAGACTTGCGATTTCAGCTTCAAGCTCAGCGCAGATGGGAAGCACCTGTGCCTCGTCTGCCTTTGCAATTTCGCAGACAGCGTTGAAGCGTACGTTGGACTCAATATTATTTGCAAAGTCATCCTCGCTCATATTACAAGCGTAGATAACAGGCTTTGATGTAAGAAGTGCTGTATCAGCGATGACTGCCTTTTCGTCATCATCACATTCAATGCTTCTTGCAGATTTTCCTTCTTCAAGATGCTCCTTGAGTCTCTTGAGAAAATCATATTCCTTTGCAAGGCTCTTGTCACCCTTCATAGCCTTTGCAGTTCTGTCGATACGGCGCTCAACCATTTCGATATCTGAGAATATAAGCTCAAGGTTGATTGTTTCGATATCTCTTGTGGGGTCAACGCTTCCGTCAACGTGGATGATATCATCATTTTCAAAGCAGCGGACAACGTGAATAATTGCATCAACCTCACGGATGTGAGAAAGGAACTTGTTGCCGAGACCTTCACCCTTTGATGCACCCTTAACAAGACCTGCGATGTCAACGAATTCGATAACAGCGGGAGTGATTTTCTGCGGATTATACATCTCTGCGAGAGCATCAATTCTGCTGTCAGGAACAGCAACAACACCTACGTTCGGTTCGATTGTGCAGAAAGGATAGTTTGCAGACTGTGCGCCCGCGTTTGTGATTGCATTAAAAAGTGTACTTTTGCCGACGTTTGGCAAACCTACTATACCAAGCTTCATATTTTTCTTCCTTTTTTCAAAATATTACTGATACATTATATACGTTGGCAGATAAAATTTCAAGTGAATATATTTAATCGTTGAAAAAAGTGAAGAAAAAAGATATAATTAAGAAAATATTGTGTTAAACAGATTTGTGTTTATCGGGGTGATTTATAGTAACGGTTGCTTTGCAACCTACACCTCATCAGTCACTTCGTGACAGCTTTTTTCTCCGAAAACGGGCACCCCTTTGTCGCTACCGCGACATTTCCCCTAACAGGGGAATACCTCAAGGGGAAGCCTTGAATCTACGCACTTTTGAGCCTTCCCCTTGAGGGGAAGGGGGACCGCTTGCGGTGGATGAGGTGGAAAGCAAAGAGTTCAACAAACCCGAATTTATCTGATGGTTCAAATATAAAAAGGAGATGAAATTTATGATAAAATACGGCGTAATCGGCTCAGGCTGGATTGCTGAGTCTTTTGTGGAAGGCGCACAGACTGTGGAAGGTATGCAGTTTGCTGCGATGTATTCGCGTACATATGAAAAAGGAAAAGAATTTGCAGAAAAATTCGGCTGCGAAAAAATTTATACTGACCTGAATGAATTTGCAGAAAGTGATATCGATGCGGTTTATATCGCAAGCCCGAATCTTTTTCACTACGAGCAGAGTAAGCTTATGCTTGAAAAAGGAAAGCACGTTCTTTGTGAGAAGCCGATAACGATAACTCCCGACGAATTTTCGGAGCTTTTTTCACTTGCAAAGGAGAAAAAACTTGTTTACACCGAAGCGATAATGATGATGCATTCTCCGCATACGGAAAAGATAAAAAATGCACTTGAAAAAATCGGAAAAATCACAACGGCACACTTCGATTTTTCTCAGCTTTCTTCAAAATATAAAGCACTGAAAAACGGAGAAAATCCGAATATTTTCAATCCTGAAATGAAGACGGGCTGCCTTCGTGATTTAGGTATTTACTGTTACTATCCCGCTGTTGAATTTTTCGGTCTTCCTGAAAAAATAACAGCGTCTGCAGGCTTCATTGAAACGGGTGCTGACGGCTACGGTACGGCAATTCTTGATTATCCTGATAAGCAGGTGACTCTCACTTACTCAAAGATAGGACAGGACTATCTCGGCTCACAGATTTTCGGCGACAAGGGAACGATTTCAATTGAATCAATTTCAAAGCTTACGGGCGTGAAAATTAATTTTGCTGACGGCAGTAAAGAAGATATTCAGGGTGAAATTGACAAGCACATCCTGATGGCTTATGAAGCAAAAAATTTCTACGATTTTATCACGGATTATGATAAAAATCTTCCGAAATATTTCTCAATAAATGAAAAAATTTCTGAGGTGAATAAGCTCCTTTTTGAAGTGAAAAATATCTGTAAAATCCCATAAACAAAAAGTAAAAATGTTACATAAAATTTCTCACAGTTTTTTGTGGGAAATTTTTTGTTTTCAGAAAAACTTTTTGTTGACTAATATTGTTTATTGTGTTAAAGTAGTATATGTATATTAGTGTCTTTATCTGTAAAAGTGCCTCAAAAATCAGGGTTGGCAGAGATGCAGAAAAAAACGTATACATTTATATATATAATATATCAACCGAAGCTTTGGAGTGTGTCGCTATGGCAGAGAATAAAAAGAATCCCGAATCCGGTTCAAGACTCAGAACAATTGAACTTTCCTACAGACCGGTGTTTGACATTCATCTTAATATGGCGATTGATTACGAAACAACAATGCGTATCAACGACAAAGTTCAGGGTGTTATCCCCGAAAAGGTCTTTATGCCTGTTGCGGAGAAATCAAATCAGGTAGTTCAGCTCAACCTCTGGGCTGTGGAAGAGGCTTGCGAGGCGATAAAGCGCTGTGCTGAACGAGAAGTTGATATGAACAGCGTTATCATCTGGGTATCTGTCAAGACACTCACAAAGAAAAACTTTGTCAATCAGGTTAAAAAGATTGTCGATAAATATGAAATTTCTCCTGACTGCTTCTGCTTCAATATTACCGAAAGCATTCTCGAAGCTGTTAAGGAAAAAGTTACTGAAAATATCAATGCTCTGCGTGAGCTTGGCTTCAGAATTTCAATCGATGATTTAGGACTTGAATATACTTCACTTTCAAACCTTTCTCATTATGAGGTTGACTACATAGGAATTCATAAGAGTATGATTGAGGATATACTCTACAATGAAAAGGTGCAGAACACTGTTCAGGGTATCATCGATTTCTGTAAGAAGATCGACACTCAGGTTATCGTGGACGGCATCGAATCAAAAGAAGTTTTTGATCTGCTCAATAAAATGGGTGCTGACCGTTTCAGCGGTCCGTACTTCGGAGAGTTTGTTAAAGATAAGCAAATAAACTAAGGAAAGGGAGATAAGCTTGGCTAAGAAAAAGAAAAACGCTCAGCCTTCTGAAGTCGCTATGACTCAGGAATACGATGCAATGGGCCGCTACGGCGTAAAGTCCGAGTCAAAGAAAGTCAAGAAAAGAGAAGCTTTAATCCGTATCCTTACAATTGTTCTCGTTTTAATGTTGCTTTTCCTTTCCCTGATGTTTGCCTGCTCATCGTATGTAAATAAAGCGGGTGACTTCACGGTTACAATGGATAAGGATGCATACAACATGGGCATCATCCTTTCGGAAACAAAAGACTTCAAGCAGTCCTCACGTTTCCTTACAGGTGAAAAATGTGTTGATATGCTCGACACTACGTTGGAGTGGCTTCCCGACGACCTTGATGACATCGACGGTTCACACAACAACACAAACGGCCAGAGCTTCCTTGCATATACATTCTATGTAAAGAACGCAGGTAACGTTGACGTGGACTATTCGGCAGAGATACTCATAGACTCTGTTTCACTCGGTGTTGACGAGGCAATGCGCGTAATGGTTTTCCACAACGGTGAGCCGACAATTTACGCTAAGCCGCAGCAGGGCACAACGGACAAACGCGAAGAAAACCTCAATGATAACGGTGAGAGCGTTTATGACGTTGATAAAAACTTTGTTTCCAATACAAAGGTTATGGAAAACGAAGTGAAAATGTTCAGACCGGGCGACATTGACAAATACACAGTAGTCGTCTGGCTCGAAGGATGGGATCCTGAATGTGTTAACAAGATCCTTGAAGGCGAAATCAAAATGTCGATGAAATTCCTTTGCGAAGAAGCAGAAGGTAGTGACGGATCGTCTGCAAAAGCATAAGGCAGCGACGAAGATTTTGTTTTCAGGTCTCAGACACATTTGAGATATATATTATGACGGATTACCGTACATAAAATCTAAGAAGGAGGTAAAGAAAAGGACTATGTTTAAGAAGAATCAGAAAAAGCGCGCATTCTTTGCAGCTATAGCAATGCTTCTTCTTTCTGCTATCGTTATCACAACTGCTACATTCGCTTGGTTCTCATTGGGCAGAAGCGCAATGGCTAGTGACCTTGATCTTAAGGTTACAAAGCAGGGTGAAGGCATCCAGATTTCAGCTAATGCTGTATCATTTACAGATACGCTGACATTTGAAGATCTCAACGGTACATCACCAACAAACTACAAGGCTCCGTCGGAAGATTACAACTTCTTCCCGGCTGTGATCGAACCCGCTTCTTCAAGCTTTGCACTCAACAGCTTGCCAGCGTTCTTTACAGGTGGTATTGATGATGCTACAAACACTCTTGAGAGCTTTGCAACTACATCAGGTAACGGTGCTAACATCAACGGCAAGTCAGGCTTCGCAACACCTACAGGTGAAAAAGATGCAGGCTTCTACGTATTTGACGTATTCGTTGATTACACAGGCGGAGAGACAGCTCAGCTCAAGATCGGCAGCTCAAACATTACTGTTAAGAATGATGAGACTGACGGAACACAGGCTATCGCTGAAGCAGCAAACGCTATGCGTATCGGTTTCGTAAACTGTGGTACTGTTGCTAAGGGTTCTACACCTGCACAGGCTACAAGCGGTTCTGAAGCAGTCATTTTCGCTACCAATGAAGAAGCACGCAACACTCAGCCTATCACAAGCACAGGCGTCAGTGGTGCTATTGCAGAAGATTCTTATTCAGTTCCTCAGTCAGCTCAGGGCAGCATCAACGTTGCATCAGGCTATGCTTGCGCAGTAGATACAGGTGCTGAGGATCAGGTTATCAACATCGTAAACGGTGTTAACCGCATCAGAGTTTACATCTGGATGGAAGGTCAGGATGCTAACTGTACTCCTACTCTCCAGTCACAGCTCGTTTCTGCAAACCTTGTATTCACATTGGTTTAATCCCACGGCATTTACTTACTTCTAATTATGTTTCAATTACTCCGGGAAGTCTTCAGTCCGAAGGTAATATTCAGCTGAAAACTTGAAAGATTTATTCTTTCAACCGGGTTACCCGTAAGTCTGAAAGTACTCCCGGCGGATGGAACATCAATTAGCAAAAATGTGCGTTGGCGGCGCGTTAACGGTCGCTAAAGCATAAAAATCTTTATGGAGGTAAAGACAAATGAAAAACACTTTGAAAAAGCGTACGTTCATCTCAGCTATTGCTATGCTCGTTGTTTCAGCAATCGTGTTGACATCATCAACATTTGCATGGTTCTCAATGGCTAAGAGAGTTGAAGTTCAGACAATGGAACTCAACATCACATCACCTGACGGTGTTCAGCTTTCAGGTAACGCTAACGCTTTCACAACAATGCTTACACTTGCTGACCTCATGGGCGAAACAGAAGCTCGTTGGGCAGCTTACGAGGGAAATCAGAACAATTTCCCTGAAAACCTTTCACCCTCATCATCTGCTTTTGATACAACAAGAGCTTTACCGAAGTTCTTCTCAGGTTCAATCGATGATGCAGGTAGGATCAATGCATCACAGGTAACATCTGACGTAGGAAGCGGATATGTTGCTTTTGACATTTTCGTAAAAGTTGGTCAGGATATGCCTGTTTACTGGAATGAGACAACAATCACTTGCGATGACAACCCCGACGTTGTTTCAGCAATGCGTGTTGCTCTTGTTAACTGCGGTACTGTTGCATCTAAGGCTGGATCAGACGCTATCCTTGGAACACTTCCCGCTAACCCGTTCCAGAACCGTGCTGTTATGTATGCACCTAACTCAACAAACCACACAGATGAATCAGGTTATGCAGATGGTGCTACAGTGCCCGAACTTTACATCTCATCAGCTTTCTCAAACCGTACACCGACAGGTAACGGCAAGAACATCATGCAGGAAAATCAGTATGCTACTACTTTCAAGGGTACTTCTGTAACAGATGATACAAAGGCAACAAATGCATACTTCAATGCAGTTGCAGGTATCAACCGTGTTCGTGTATACCTTTGGATGGAAGGTAACGACGTTGACTGCGAAAACTCAGTAGCTGGTTCAACATTCAACTTCAACCTTGTACTTACAATCGTATAAGTTTAAGTTACATTAAATTTATTTCCGCAGGGCAGTCGCTCTGCTCTGCGGATTACCGTCACAATTAACGGGTGACGTTAAACCCGTCACCCGTATAAATTCAAAAAGCCGAAAGGCGATTTATGAGCATTCGTTGAGTGCTTGTAAATGACCTTTTAGTCAAATAAAATCAGGAGTGAATGTAAATAATGAATGCAAAATTTAAAAAGGTAGTGGAAGTCGTATCAGATATTCTGCTTGTAATGATTCTTATTGTTGCAATAGTTATCACGGTTATGACCTTCACATCAAAGAATTCGGATGTCGGTGTAGGTAACGTATTCGGTTACACTCCCTTTACAATCCAGTCAGACTCAATGAAACCGACCTTCAAAACAGGTGATATGATCATCGCAAAAGAGGTTGACAATGTCAATGAGCTTAAAATCGGTGATGTTATCACTTACACAACTGTCCTTATTGACGCTGAAGGCAGAAGTGTCAGAGGTAACAATACCCATAGAATTACGGACATCATTTACAATGCAGACGGCACTATAAACAACTTCGTCACAAAGGGTGATGCTACTGACATGGAGGATACGGTTCCCGTTACTCCCGACTCAGTTCTCGGTAAGCAGATTAATTCAGGCTATGATGAAGAAGCTATGTTCGATGAAAACGGCAAGCCGATACTTGATGAAAACGGTAATCCGATAGTTGTTTATAAGGATGGTCTTAAAATCGCAAGTCTCGGTTCTGCACTCAATTTCCTCCAGAGCCGTACAGGATTTATGATCTGTATCATTATTCCTCTTGCCCTGTTCTTTATCTGGCAGATTTATAAGCTCATCACGATGTTTATGGAAGCTAAGGCTGAAGACATTGATGAGGAAACAAAGCGCCGCGCTGTTGAGGAATACCTCGCAGAGCAGGAGGCTAAGAGAAAGGCAGAGGAAGAAGCTGCCAAAAAAGAAAGTCAGGAAACTGACAATTAACATTCACTGACCTGTCAGATATATTAACTCAGATTTTAATTTACTTTTAAAGGGTGACTGAAAAATGATAGTAACAAAATTCATTGCAGAGTTCTTAAATCAGTTTTTCATAAAAGGTGTTTGGGGAATTTTCAAAGGTATCGGTCTCGGTATCGCAAATATCTTCAATATTCCTGAATACATAAACATTTTCAAATCATGGTCAGGCGACTTCACAGCCGTTGACTGGATACTTGCAATTCTTACAGTTCTTGCAACAGTTATCGTTTTTGTTGCAATGATTATCCTCGTTGCTGTACTTATCAAAAAGTACATCCGTGTACGTAAGACTCTCGTTGATCAGGAAGAGCTTCTTAATGAAGTCGGCAACCTCAACAGAGAAATTATCAAGCTCCACAACGAAAAGGAAAGAATCCTTGCTATGAAGGTTTCTCAGCTTGGTCTCAAGCCCGGCGAAAGCCCGTTCCTCGAGCAGGAGGAAGGTACTCAGGGCGAAGAGACAGCGGAGAAGAAAGAGGATGGCGAAATCGACAAGTCAGCTGATGACTACAGCCGTTTCTACAAGTGTACTCAGGTTGATATCGAGATTGAAGATTACGTCGCTCCCGAGTATGACAACGAAATCACACTTCCTGAAATCTGTGATATGTTCCGTAACTACGCTTGTTCAAGACTCGGACTTTTCTATGAGATCAAGGTTATCCGCCTTTTCCTTTCAGCATTTGCTTCAACACGTCTTATCATCCTTCAGGGTATTTCAGGTACAGGTAAAACATCACTTGCTTATGCATGGGGTAAATTCCTTCAGAACCCTGTAACCATCGCTTCAGTTCAGCCGTCATGGCGTGACCGTACTGAAATCTTCGGTTACTTCAACGAATTCACAAAGCGCTTCAACGAAACAGAAGTTCTTAAGAAGATGTACGAGGCTACATTCAAAGAAGATATCTTCATCACAGTTCTTGACGAAATGAACATCGCTCGAGTTGAGTATTACTTCGCTGAACTTCTTTCAATCCTCGAAATGCCGTCACGTGATGAATGGGTTGTTTCACTCGTTCCCAGCGTATGGCCTACTGACCCGAAGCACGTTATCGACGGTAAGCTCAGACTTCCCGAAAATATGTGGTACATCGGTACAATCAATAACGACGACTCGACATTCGCCGTTTCCGATAAGGTTTATGACCGTGCTATTCCCATCGACCTTAACAGTAAGGGTAAATTCTTCGAAGCACCGTACACAGAAAACCTTACACTCAGCTACAAGCATCTTGAAGATATGTTCAGAGACTGCCAGACAAAGCACAAGGTTTCTGAAGAAAACCTCAAGAAAATCGAAGAGCTTGACGACTATGTTATCGAACATTTCCGTCTTGCATTCGGTAACCGTATTGTTAAGCAGCTTAAGGAATTCGTTCCTGCTTACGTTGGCTGCGGCGGTACAGAAATCGACGGTATCGACTTCGTTCTTGCTAAGAAAGTTTTCCGTAAGTTTGAAAGCTTGAACCTTTCATTCATCCGTGATGAAATCGACGGTCTTATCACTTACCTTAATAAGCACTTCGGTAAGGCAAATATGAACGAATGTAAAGAATACCTTATGCTTCTCAAGAAGCTTATGTAATCTAACTCTCAGAAGGGGAAATTTTTCATGGAAAAATCATATCTTGAATTATATCTTGAATACAAGGATTCCCTTAATTCACTCACTACGGACAATGTGTTTTACGACGCTATGGAAAACTGCATTGACAACGGTGACAATAAGTATTCCTTGTTTAACAGATATTTTGAAAAGAAAATCGACCTCAGATGGGTTGAGGAAATCGAAGCATGTATCATTCCCCTTGATAACATTATGCGAGTTCCCCGTAAGTTCATCGTTCAGGAAGAAGAAATTGTTCCCATTGAACGTGCGAGAAAGATTACAAACGAATCAATCCGTCACCTCGCTCAGCATACTAATATGATTGCTAAGGTTGAGGGTGACGACGTTACTCCGAACCAGATCCTCAACGTTTTCCGTGAGGAAAGCTACGAGGTTTACGAAAACAGATTCGTGTACACTCTTATGCAGAACCTCATCAGATTTATCGACATCCGTTACGATGTTATCTTCAATATTTCTGATGATGACAATATGGCTTCTCTTAAAATGGAAAGCGACTTCAACCGTGGCCGTGAAAAGGTTACATATAAGCTTGAAGTTTCTGCTCAGTCAGGCGGTGGTGAGCTCGACAGCACTGCTACAGGTCTTGACGGTGAAAATGCAACAGCTTTCCAGCGTATCGAGAGAATAAAGAAGATTATCAATGAATATGCACACTCTTCATTTATGAAGGAGTTGCGCAACTGTGTTCCCGTCCGTCCTCCAATTATGAGAACGAACGCTATTCAGAAAAACCCGAACTTCAGAGCTTGTCTTAAGCTCTGGCAGTTCATCCAGTCATACACTGACCTCGGCTATGAGATTACCGTCAAGGAATCCAACGATATGGTCAGCGATGAGTACAGAAATCAGCTTAATCAGATGATGGCACTCAACTATATGATGCTCAAAGCAAACACTATGTCAGAGGATGCCGTCGGCAAGCAGAAGCGTCGTAAGCTCAAGCCGAAACTTCTTAAGAGACTTGCTGAAGAGCTTGTTCTTGACTACGATATGGAAGACGTTGAAATTCAGCGTGTTTTCGTTGAGGAAATCAAGCGTGTCAGCAAAAAGAAGATGGAAGGCGAAAAGAAAATTCAGGAAGCTATTCAGCGTGCCCTTGATTCTGAAAATGCACGTAAAAAGGCAATCGAAGAAAAAATCAAGGCAAAAATCGCTCACGAAAAAGAGATGGAGCGTCGCCGCATAGCAAGAGAAAAAGAAAGAGAACGCCTTGCAGCTCAGAAGGAAAAAGAGCGTATCGCAAAAGAAAAGGCGAAGGCAAAAGCAAGAAAAGAAAAAGAACTTGCACTTGCCAAAGAGAAAGCAAGAAAAGAGAGAGAAAAGGCTCGTCTTGCAAGAGAGAGAGAGAAGGAGCGTCTCCGCCTCGAAAAGGAGAAGGAGAAGGCAAGAATTCTCAAAGAAAAAGAGAGAGCTGCAAAGCTTCAGGCTCAGGAAGAGGCTCGTCTTGCACGAGAAAAGCAGCGTGAAGAAGAGCGTAAAGCAAGAGAAGAGGCAAAGCGTCTCGCTCTCATCGAAAAAGAGAAGGCTGCAAAAGCTAAGGCTAAGGAAAAGGAAAGAGCAGCAAAGGCTCTTGCACTCGAGAAAGCTAAGGCTAAAGAAAAAGCAGCTAAGCTCCGTGAAAAAGAGCGCATAGCGAAAGAAAAAGCAGCTCAGGCTGAAAAAGAAAAACTTGCCCGTGAAAAGGCAAAGGAAAAAGAGAGAGCAGCAAAGGCTCTTGCCGCTGAGAAGGCTAAGGCAAAGGCTGACGCTGAAAAGGCGAAGGAAAAAGAACGTCTCGCAAAGGAAAAAGCTGAGCAGGCAGAAAAAGACCGTATCGCCAAAGAAAAAGCTAAAGAAAAAGAAAGAATAGCCAAGGAAAAGGCTGCCGAGAAAGCAAAGGCAGACAAAGAAAAGGCTAAGCTTCGTGAAAAAGAGCGTCTTGCAAAGATGAAGGCTGCACAGGCTGAAAAGGACCGTATCGCTAAAGAAAAAGCGAAGGAAAAGGAACGCCTTGCACGTGAAAAAATCAAAGAGCAGGAACGCATTGCCAGAGAAAAGGCAAAAGAAAAAGAGCGTATAGCTAAAGAAAAGGCTAAAGCCAAGGCGAAGGAGCAGGAAAGACTTGCCCGTGAAAAAGCCAAGGCAAAGGAAAAAGCTCTTAAAGAGAAGAATAAATAATTTTCATCAGTTATAATTCACCGTAAAACGGTTTTGGAGGAAAAGAATGTTCAGAAGGAGATTTGAAAAGGTTGCGGTGATGCTCCTGAGTATTACAATGCTCTTGACATCAACCGGAATAGTTTCATCGCTGGCGTATGACGTCAGTGAGTCTTCTGCTGCGCCTTCAACCTCATCCACCACTCAGACAGAAACCTCTTCCTCCTCTACATCAACAGTTGTTCAGGAGGGCGGAGAGATCACAACACCTTCAGTTGAACAGGAAGGCGGAGAAATCGTCGTAATCGATGAGGGCAACGGAACTAAAGAATCTCCGTACAAGATTTCAACAGTTCAGCAGTTCCTTTCAATCGGCGGTAAGGTCAATAACACAGCAAGTGCCGACAAGCACTTTGTTCTCACAGCTGACATCGACCTTTCAGGTATAAGCGGCGGCGACTTCGCAAAGAACGGAGGTTCACTTGTCGGAATCGACAAGACTCTCGCATCAACAAGCGAAAATGTGTTCTTCGTTCTCGACGGTAACGGCCACTCACTCAAGGGTCTCAATGTAGAAATCACATCAGGTGATGAGGCTTCAATCTTCGGTGTTATCAACGAAAAATCATCAGTGAAAAATCTTAAGATTGAGAAGCCTGTTGTCAGGTCATCATCAGCTGAAATGACTGACATCGCTCTCGTCGCAACAGTTAACAAGGGTGTGATTTCCTCTGTTACTGTTTCATATCCGGTGCTTTCTGCAGATAAGGCTCAGAACGCTGCATTTATCACAGCTGAAAACTATGGCACAGTTTCAGACGTAACTGTACGTGGCGCTCATACAAATATCAGTGCTTCATCTGCTGAAAATCATACAATCACTGCAACAGGTAACGTCGGTGCCGTTGCAGGTCTCAACCACGGTATCATCACAAACGTTTCTGCTATCAATATCGGTATGTTTGTACCTGAAGCTGATACAGCAGTTGTTTACGGTGGTATCGCAGGTGCAAACTCAGGCTCTGTTCTCAACAGCGTTTCAACAGGTAATGTTATAGGTGGTAAAGCTGCTGACTCTGTCGGCGGTGTAGCAGGTAAGGCTGTGGAGGGACTTTCAGGCTCTGAGCCGACATCAACTCTTACAAATAACTATACACTCGTTACTTTCACAGGCTCAGCTACTGCTGCAGGTGTTATCGGCTCTGAAGGTACTGCTGATATGGTGAAGGATTGCTATTGGTCTTCTGATGTAAGCGGTAAGGATACAGCTGCAGGTGACTTCGGCTGTGGAGTGAATGAGATTTCATCACGTAGCTTTATCATCATTCCTGACGGCAGAAAGGCTACTCTTTCAGCTAATGATGTCAGGTCAGCAAAATGGGGCAAGGCTTCATTTGAGCTCGACGGTGAATTCACTGTAAAGGGCGAAGGTGTAGAGACTGAGAATGCAGGTACAGCTGTCAGTGTCACAGCTAAGGCTGCGGATAAGATTGCATATGCAACTTACTTTGCAAAGATTATGCTTCCTGCAAACGTAGGTTCGTCTGCAGGTAATACTCTCAAGCAGTATTTCCGTGTAGATCTTCTTACTGTTGCAGCTGATGCAAAGGGCAACGGCTCTGCTTCTGATCCGTTTGTTGTCAAGTCAGCTAAGGACTTTAATTTGTTAAGATATGCTCCTGAAATGAACGTTGTTCTCGGCAACGATATTTCAGTTAACTCATACGTTTCCTCTATAAAGGGAACATTCGACGGTAACGGCTACACAGTAAATACCGCAAAACCGCTTGCAAAGGCAGTTTACGGTACTCTTAAGAATGTAAATGTTATCGTTACTTCGGACATCACAACAGCTGTGTTCGGTGATGCCGTAAATGCAAAGGTAAACGATGTACGTGTTGCTGTTGCTGACGGTGCTTCACTCAGAGCCGGTGCAAACGGTACAGGTATCCTCTTCAATCGTATCGGTGACAATACAGTTATCGACTCTGCTCAGGTCAAGGGCCATATCTTTGTCACAGCTGACAAGGCTTCTGCAGTCGGTGCTTTCGCAGGTGTCATCGACGGTGACAATGTCAATATCAAAAACAGCGGTGCTGTTGCAGATATCGCAGAGGCTGAGGGTGTGAATGCGGCTGATACTGCTATCTTTGCAGGTCAGGTTTCAGGCGACAAGGTTTCTGTCACTGACGGTTATGTCGGCGGTGCAAACCTCGCAGGAGAATATGCATTCATCGCAAAGGCTTCAGGCAAGGACCTTCAGGTCAAGGATATCGTTACATCACTTTCATCAGCTGAGGGTGCTGCTCAGAAGCTCGCATCATTCAGCGGATTTGATAAGAATCAGTTCAGCGCATGGAAGTTTGATGACGGTAATGCAGGCTTCTTCACAGGTAATGGCGGCACATTCACAGTGACTCTTCCTGAGATAAAGATTTTTGCTCAGTCAGAGGCTGCTGACTACGCAGTGATCTGCGACGCTTCAAAGCTCATCACTTCAGTAAAGGTTGCTGACGGTAAGGTTGCACTCACTGTTCAGCGCGCAGAGGGTGTAGTGACTGTCAAGTCAAGCCCCGTAACTCTTGTGAATACCAAGACAGGTCTTTCTGCAACTATCAATGTTTCAAACGGACTTGAAAAGGATGCAGACGGCAGATATGTTATTTCTTCTGCTTATGACCTCGCTTATATAAGTGAAAATATTGCAGAGCTCAGCACAGCAGATTTCATTATGAAGTCAGACGTTGATATGTCAGTGCTTGACAGCTTTGCTCCGATAGGTACAGCTGAGGCTGTATTCAGCGGCACATTCGACGGTAACGGCAAGACTATTTCAAATCTTACTGTCAACGGAAATGCAAAAGCAGGTCTCTTCTCTGTACTTGATTCTGCTACAGTCAAGAATGTGAAATTCAAAAATGCTGCAGTTACTTCAGACGGCGGATACGCAGGTGTACTCGCAGGTCAGGTAACAGGCAACACAACAATCAGTGCTGTCGTGGTTGATACAGCTAAGGTCACAACATCTGAGCTCTATGCAGGTGTAATCTTCGGCGCTGCAGACGGTGCTGAAAACACAGTCAGAGTTTCTGATGTAACTGTCAAGAATGCTGTCATCAGCTCACAGTCAAGCTATGTCGGTGCTGTTGCAGGTAGAGTAAATTCAGATGCTCAGTTTGATTCAATCACTGTTGAGTCATTCACAGCAAACGGTGCAAACTACATCGGTGGTGTTGCAGGTCTTGTACAGGCTGCAGGTGATGTTTCATTTAATAATGTAAAGGTTACAGGTGCTAAGCTCAGCGGTGTCTCTGAGGTTTCAGGTATTACAAGCGGCAACGGTAACGTAACAGTTAAAAATTCATCCGTTAAGGATTCATCAGTTTCCACACTCGCAGTTTCTCCTGCTTACACAGCAGGCGGTGTTGCAGCAGTATTCTCAGGTAAGATTGAGAATGTAACGGTGGAAAATACAAAGATTTCTGCAGGTATCGCAGCAGGTATCGTTGGCAAGACTTCACAGGACGGTTCACTTGCAATCAGCGGTGTGAACGTGAATGCTTGTGAAATTACTTCGTCAGAAGCTAATACAGTAGCAGCTGGTGTGCTCGGTGTTCATAACGTAAAGGGCACAGTGGCAGTGAAGGATGCTTGTGTTGACGCTCAGACAGTAGTCAGCGGTGGTGCTGTATCAGCAGGTATCGTCGGTGACTGCTCAGGTGCTGACAGTATTATGAGCATCACGGCTTCGAAGTCACTCGCTGCAGTTAACGGTGCTCAGACTGCAAATGCAGTTTCAGCCGCAGGAGTTATCGGCCGTGTAGGTATCTCTGCTGTAAATAATGTTACAATCAGCGGTGTTAATGTCGGTGGTAAGGTAAGCGGCAACGGTGCACTTGGCGGTATTATCGGTATCGTAAGATCAGGTGCAGAGTACACAGCTTCTGCTCCTATCGTTTCAGACTGTGTGGTATTTACACAGATAGATGATCAGAATGCAGATTCAGCAGCTCTTATTATCGGTATGATCGAGGGCGAGGTTATCACTTCTGCGGACATAGCTTCTGCAGTGAAGGGTGTAGTCCTCACCACATTCGGCGGAGCAAAGGCTTATCCGTCAGCAGATTTCTCAGGCGGATATACAGATATGAACAACTCAATCGCTCCGTCTGTCACAACACTTTCAACATTCGACGAAACAACTGTTGAAATCTCAGGACTTCCGAAGCTCAGCGGCTTCACATTTGATGCCGAGACAGGATGGATTTCTGAGTCAGAAGACAGAATCAGCGTGATTTCTTCGGCTGAAAATTCAGTTGTTCTTAAGGCAAACCGTCGTGCAGACATTTCTGTAATCGCTTACTATGTTCTCGACAGTGACAGCGACATCCGTATCCCGGTTGAGTTCAGAATTTCTGCAAACGTTCCCGAGCCTCTCGAAGGCAGAGGAACAGCGGCTCTTCCGTACCTCATTTATGATGCATATGATCTCGAGGCTATGGTAAGCTATGCTGATAAGGATGCTTATTTCGCTCTTGCTGAGGATATCGTTCTTACTCAGGCTGACTATGAATTCGGCGGTGCATTCTATAACGTAGGCAACGGCATTGTTACTATCGGCAATGCAGAGGTTGCTTTCAACGGTCACTTCACCGGTCTTTATAACGGTAAGGTACATTCAATTACAGGTCTTCGTATGAATGGTAACACCTTCGGAGGTCTCTTCGGAGCAACTGACGGTGCTGTCATCAGCGATCTCATTATAAATGATGCACATATCTCAGCATCAGCAAATGCAGGTGTGCTTGTAGGCCGTGCATCAGATTCTACTATCAAAAATGTGACAATCAATACTGCAGAGGTTATTGTAACTCAGGCAGGTAGTGTTGCAGGCGGTATCGTAGGTGTGGCATCCTCGACCATTATTGAGGATGTGACTCTCAATTCAGTCGCTGTTTCCACTACACTTGACTCAACGAGTGCTACTCTCGAAACAGCAGGTGGTATCGCAGGTATCTACGATGGTCTTGTGAAA
>JAXJUJ010000035.1:0-1755 GCA_036309125.1 Acutalibacteraceae bacterium
AATTTAGGGAACGCATATTCTGCTTCCGAAACCGGCGTTTCCGTCATAATGGTGGTACCCGGCTCCGGGCGCAAACCATAGCGGGCGCAGATATAATCGTAAACGGTAGTCTTGATCCACAAAAATGTGCCGCAGCCACCGCACATTCCGTGATACATGTTGAAATAGATGCAGTTATCCTCATACTCAATGCTGCAAGGCTGATAGTTTACCTCTTCGGAGAACAGATAAGTCCGCTTTGAAGAAACCGGGGTGACGCAGATGGTTCTGGGATTTGGGATCAAATCAATACCGCCGTCTTCATCAATGTGAATCTGCTTGGAATAGTACGGGAAGCGGCAGAAAGCTTTTTCCGCCGCTGATTTAAGTGCATCAGGCAACACCGGATCTTTCATCACCACTTTGATCCGGATATTGAAGGTTATAAAACGATTTGATTCGTGTAACAAATAAGCATCTGGTGAATATTTCATATAGAACCTCTCTAACAATTACTGACGAAGCGTAGCAATCAATGCTTCGAATACAAGCAGCGCTGTTTCGCGATCCATAAATTCATCTGCATTCTCTGCTCCCTGAAGATGCTTTACCACGGCAGCTTCTGGATGGAACTGAAAACCAATGATAAAGTCTTTGCCGGTATATTCGATGATCTCGATCATCTTTTCTGAATTCGTATCAACACTTCCCGATACAATCAGATTGGTATCATCAACATTCAAAACAGCCTGATGATGCCAGGAAGGGCAACCGGTCAGAAGATCCTGCTGATAAATTTCATAAGCGAGAGAGTCATTGGCTACAGACACATCATGGGGAGCATAGTCTCTGTAGGATTCGGGGGTTGCCTTTTCGTTACGGTGCTGATACAGGTACTCCTTATTCAGATTTTGAAAATGCGTAGGAATATCCTGAATCATCTTTGCTCCACTGACTACCGCAAGCATCTGCATACCACGACAGAAGCCAACTGCAGCAATATCTTTTTCTATACAATAGGACATCAAAATGTAGTCAGAAGCATCTCTCGTTGCGTTAAAATCAATTTCGGCTTCAATCCCGTGCCAAGGCTCGGGATCAGAATAAAGGGAAGAGCTGATGTCCTCGCCGCCCGTAAAAATCACGGCATCGATACCTTGCATGACCTCTTCGATGTTGGTGCTTTCCCACAAATTCTCTTTTATGGCATTCGCGGACTCAAGTGTAAGACCTCCAACTTCGTCCGTACAATCCACAAGAGTATTGTTGTTGTCGTATGTAAGGTAATCTGCTTTGACCTGTTCCAAAAGGACCGGTTTGCCACCCGCTTCCTCAACAGCGGCAACAATGTTTGTGTAGAATTCTGAATCGGTATCGGCTCGCCATGCAATACCTATAACAACTTCCTTCTGTGTAGAATCAGCTGTACATCCTGTGAAAAAGACCGAGCACAGTAAAATAACAATTAAAAGCACAGCAAGACTTCGAGGAATGTATGTGAGATTGTTTTTTCTATCCATAATATTTGCTCCTTATCGTTCTAAAAGGATTTCACCGCTCGGGTGCATAATCAGTCTTACTTTTTTGTTGTTGTGGGTCGCATTTTAAGTGTTTTATGAATGAACAAGACGACAACCAAAAGAACAAACAGTGCAGCGCACAGCTTATGGACGATTGCAAGGGCCGCAATGCCGGACACATTCATAATTACGATACCGGTAATCAGTGCAATGCCGTACAAGGTTCTCATCAAAACCTCAAGTGCAGGAATTTTCC
>JAXJUJ010000036.1:0-22914 GCA_036309125.1 Acutalibacteraceae bacterium
CATCCGCTCCAGACCGTTCTCAAAGGAGAACGGTTTTTCTTTTGCATTTTTTCTGAAAATAAGAAGCAGAGTTGAGATAGTCAACTCTGCTTTAACTTTTATTTTTTATAAATTATCAGCTGCAAAGCTCATCACAAAGAGCATCAATAGCAGCGATGCTTGTCTCACTGAGTGCTGATTTTACCTGAACTATGTTTTCTGCAAAAGCGATGTTTTTAGAGCCTTCAAGCATTTTACGCATCATCTTCGCAGCTACGGGACCCCAGGAACCGTTTTCGACAAAGGCAACAGTTCTGTTCTGATAAAATCTTTCTGTAAGGTGATTGATAAAGTCTTTCATAAAGGGGAATACATCGCCGTTGTAAGTAGTTGTTGCAAGTACAAGCTTACCGTAACGGAAAGCATCTTCGATAGCCTCGTGCATATCACAGCGTGCAAGATCATTGAGAACAACCTTAGGACAGCCCTTTTCCTTAAGCTTTTCTGCAAGAAGCTCAGCTGCAGCCTTTGTATTGCCGTAAACGGATGTGTATGCGATTACGATACCCTCACTTTCAACACCGTATGAAGACCAGATGTCATAAAGATTGATATAATAACCGAGGTTTTCTGTAAGAACAGGACCGTGAAGAGGACAGATGATTTCAACGTCAAGCGTTGCAAGCTTTTTGAGAAGTGCCTGTACCTGAACGCCGTATTTTCCTACGATGCCGAAGTAATATCTTCTTGCTTCACAAGCCCAATCCTGCTCGACGTCGAGTGCACCAAACTTGCCGAAACCGTCAGCAGAGAAGACAACCTTATCCTTTGAGTCATAGCTGACCATAACCTCAGGCCAGTGTACCATGGGAGCTGTGTAGAAGGTAAGTGTATGACTGCCGAGACAGAGAGTGTCGCCTTCGTTTACAACAAGACGTCTGTCAGAATAGTCGTTGCCGAAGAAGTTTGCCATCATATTGAAAGCTTTGATTGTAGCAACAACCTGAGACTCAGGATATTTTTTGAGAAATGCGTCAATATTTGCTGAGTGGTCGGGCTCCATATGATGCACGATGAGATAATCAGGCTTTTTGCCGTCAAGAACTTTTTCAAGGTTAGCAAACCATTCTTCACCGAAGTTCTTGTCTGCTGTGTCAGTAACAGCGATTTTTTCATCCATTATTACATATGAATTGTAAGCAATTCCGTCGGGCACGTCAAACTGACCCTCAAAAAGGTCTGTTGAGTGGTCGTTGACACCGATGTATTTGATATCGTCTGTAATAAACATATAAACTCTCCTTTGTTTTGCGAAACTTTATACATTATACATTAATTTTACAGAATAAACAAGATGTAAAAAGTTTATTGTTGCAGAAAATAATTGACAAATTAATGAAATTAATATATAATCACCTTCGGAAATTCCGATGAGGGAGTAGTGAGCGCACAAAAGTGTGTAGCAAGTCAACATACTGACCGTAAGGTCTGGCTTGTTTTAAATCGCGAGACTCATGTATGCAAGAGCTATACATGGTGTCTTTATATCTTCAAGTACCGAGTGTAGCAATTGCTGCACTTTTTTATTTTGGAGGAAAACTAATGAATTTCACTTTCTTTTTCAATAGCGCACTTCTGGGTGTCGGTCTTGCTATGGATGCTTTTTCGGTTTCACTTGCAAACGGTCTTAATGAGCCGAAAATGAAAAAGGGAAAAATGAGTGGTATAGCCGGAGTTTTTGCTGTTTTTCAGGCTGCGATGCCGTTGATAGGCTGGTTTTGTGTTCACACAATGGTACAGTATTTCAAAGCTTTTGAAAAATTCATTCCCTGGATTGCACTCATTCTTCTTGTGTTTATAGGCGGAAAAATGCTTGTTGAAGGCATAAAAGGAAATGACTGTGCCAATGATGAATGCAACTGTAAAAAGCTCAGTATAACGGCTCTTCTCGTGCAGGGAGTAGCAACTTCAATTGATGCGCTTTCTGTAGGCTTCACTATTGCGGAGTATGACCTCAGAATGGCTCTTGTGTGTGCTGCGATTATTGCTGCAGTTACTTTTGTGATATGCCTTGGAGGTATCGCAATAGGTAAAAAATTCGGAACAAAGCTTGCAGGCAAAGCAGGTATCTTCGGTGGTGTAATACTTATCGGAATCGGAATTGAAATTTTTATTTCAGGTCTTATAAAATGATAAAAACGCTTCAGGATTTTCCTGAAGCGTTTTCTTTATGTCAGATCACCATTTCGTATTCGCCCATATTGCCGTCTTTGAAATAGCTGTGAAGATCGTACGGAGTGTAAATACCTGTGTCCGTAACAACACCGCTGACAAGCTCAGGAGGTGTGATGTCAAAAGCAGGGTAGTAGCCTTTAAGTCCGTCTGCCGCAGTCTTGACTCCCATAGCCTGAAGCACGAAGTCAGGGTCACGCATTTCGATTTTAACAGTATCAATAGTTGGGTGACCGTGATCGGGAGCACCTGTAACAAAATAGGGTATGCCTGTATATTTTGCGGCAATAGCTATCTGATACGTGCCGACTTTATTGACAACGTGACCATCAAGGCAGATAGCATCTGCAGCAGATGTGAAAACGTCAACGTTTTCCTTCTTCATAACGTAAGCAGGCATATTGTCTGTGATAACGGTTGTGTCAAAGCCCATCTCGTTGCAGACTGTTGCAGTAAGTCTTGCTCCCTGGAAATAGGGGCGTGTTTCGGGACAGAAAATACGGATATTCTTTTCACGCTCTTTTGCAACCTTGAGCATCATTCCTACGATCGTTTCACCGAAGCACTGAGTCATTACGGTGCCGTTCTGCGGAAACATATCAACAAGATGCTCTGCCATAAGATTGACCTTGCCATAACGCAGATTGTTTGCTTTAACTGTGTATTCAACGATAGCTTCGCTGACATCAGTTCCGTTTTTTAATGCGATTTTAGCCGCTTCAAGACAACCTCCTGTGATGAGTGACATTCTTGCAACGGTTGTGGGTCTTGCGTGTGAAATATTATCAGAAGCGGCAAGAAGATATTCGAGCTGCTTGTCTTCGGTCATATTTCTGCATTCGTAAGCGGCAAGTGCCATACCCATAGCCGCTGCTGTGTAAGGTCCTGCACTCTGAGTGACCATATCACGGATTGCCTGTGTAACCTCCTGATGAGTGTTGCAGACAACAAATTCAACCTTGCGGGGATAAACGCGACGGTCAAGGATACGTACCTTTCCGTCTTCATACCACGCTATGTTTTCATATCGGAGCATAAAAGCGAGTCCATTATCAGCTCTTTCCATTCTTTTCACCTCAATAAAGTTTCTTAACTGCTTTTTCAATATCGTAATAAATCTTTTCTTTATCCAGAGTCAGATATTCACCGTTTTCGTAAAGTATCTTGCCATCAACCATAGTCATACAAACGTCACTGCTCTGTGCAGAATATGTGACAAGAGCCTTTTCGTCAATGACAGGGCGAAGGTGAGGCGCATCAAGTGAAATTGCGATGATGTCAGCTTTATTGCCGACCTTAAGTTCACCGCAGTCATTTCTTCCCTGAAGTAGTGCACCGTTGAGTGTAGCCATTTTTATGACTGTGTCGGCATTCATAACCGTAGCGTCCTGCATATAACCGTTATGAATGATTGACGCAAGGTGCATTTCTTCCATCATATCAAGGTTATTGTTACTTGCTGCACCGTCTGTGCCGAGTGCAACGTTGATACCCATATCGAGCATTTTCTGCACTCTTGCAAATCCGCTGCCGAGCTTCATATTGCTTGACGGGTTGTGTACGACGTTGACACCCTTGTCAAGGATTATTTCCATATCGCTGTCCTCAAGAGTGACACAATGAGCTGCAAATGCTCTTGAATCAAATGCCCCGAGGTCATTAAACCACTGAGTGGGAGTTTTACCGTATTTTTCTTTACATTCATTATGTTCTTTAACTGTTTCAGAAAGATGAATATGCATAAGTCCGTTACGTTTATTGCATTCTTCTGAATAAGCACGTGCGATTTTTTCTGTGCATGTGTATTCAGCGTGGATTGAAAAGTCGATAAGAATTCTCTCGTTTTCAGCTTTGTTCCATTCATCATAAAGTGCAATAGACTGAGCTATTCTGAATGAATCCTTTGCCTCTTCGTTCGGGTCAAAGCTCTGTACGGGACGTGTGATATTTGCCTTCATACCTGCTTCAGCGACAGCTTTTGCCGTTACCTGAGGCTCGAAGTACATATCAGAAAAGCTGACTGTACCGCAAGCGAGCATTTCGAGCAAAGCAAGGTTTGTTCCTGAATAAATTTCTTCTGCAGTAAGCTTGTCCTCGATGGGGAATACCTTGTTGAAAAGCCACTCGTTAAGAGGAAGATCACTGCCTACTCCACGAAGAAGCACCATAGGACAATGGTTGTGACAGTTGTAAAATCCCGACATAAGAAGCTTGCCTGTCATATCTTTGACTGAGTCAAAATTTCCGTCAGGTTTGTCCCTTCCTATGTATGAAATTCTGTCATCATCAACGGCAAGAAATGCGCCCTTCAGCACGTTATAAATACCGTTTTCGAAAAGAAGAATATCAGCGTTTCTGAATAATGTTTTCATAATACACCTCTCGGTTACATAATGTATTTATTTTATCACGTTATCATCATTAAATCAATAAAAATAAAGGTGTGGAAAACCACACCTTTAAATAACTTTATTTACCACTGGAAATCTGAGAATTCAACCTCAGTATGAGCTTTACCGTCAGCTGTCTTAACTGTAACAACTGAATATTTGATCTTTGTCATTTCTACTGTCCAGTCGTATGAAGCGTTAAGTGAAACGAGCTGTCCCTGCGGAGTGATTACAGCAATAAGCTTTACATTGCTGTTTGTAGCCTTGACTGATTCAACAGAAACAGAAGCGTCTGCGCCCATGATGCTTGAATAAACGCAACCACTGCTGAGATAGTCGTAGGAAGGGTCTGCAAGGCTGCCTGTGAGAAGTCCGCTTCTCGCAAGAGCTGATGTATCCTTCTGTGTAGATTTGGTTGCAGAGCTGCTGCCATTCTTAAGGTTAAGGGTGATTCTGAGGTTGCTTCCGTCCTGAATGCATTCAACTGAAGAAAGGTCATTCTTTGTGAGTGAAGCGTTCATAAGGTATTTTGACTGACCCTTTGCGTTGGTGTATTCTGTTGTACCGACACCGAGAAATTCATTTACCATATCAACGACGAGCTGAATTTTCATCAGTGCACCGCCGTTCATTTCTTTGATTTCTGTGGTTCTTGCTTTATTATAACCTGCTTTTTCGCTTACAGCTTTGTTGATGGCACTGTTATAAAAATCGACAACTTCTGTCGCAGTCTGCGGAATGTCAGGTGTGTCAGGAACTTCGGGTGTGTCGGGAACTTCGGGAGTGTCAGGAACTTCAGGTGTGTCAGGAACTTCAGGTGTGTCGGGAACTTCAGGCTCTGACGGATCCTCAGGGATTTCAACCTTATCTTCAAGTCCAACGCTGATGCGGAGAATTGTGAGTGCATCTGATGAGTTGATGATGCCGTCACTGTTCATATCAGCAGCAACAGTGTCGATTTCAGTTTCAGAACCTACAGCGTAGAGAAGAACTGAAAGTGCATCTGATGAGTTTACCATTCCGTCGTTGTTAATGTCGCCTTTGAGCTTTGCGAGAGTTGTTGCTGCAAGGCTGAATATCAGCACAAGCGCAAGTGCGAGAGATAAAATTCTCTTTTTCATTTGTTTTCCTCCTAAAATAAACCTTTGAAATAATATTTTTTGTCTCTTGGCTGTTCGTCTATCATCGTAAAAAGGTCGAGATAAAACTGACGTGTTTCTTCGACAGTGTTATCCATACCTACAACCGTACCGTGATGTCCTTTTCTTATGGGCATTACATTCCATTTGCCTTTGACGATGTTTTCACTGTCATATTCCTGCCATTTATCATTGAAAGGATATTTAGCAGAAATCACATTGACCATACCGTCGTTCTCAAGCCAGGTTTCATCTATCGGGTAGTCTGTTACTTTGTTTTCAGAGTACGAGCCTATAAGCGTAGACGGGAGAGTGAGTATATTAATGCTGCCAAGCGAAGGAATATGTTTACCCCACTTTTCTTCAGTCATAGAGTAAGCATACGAAAAATAATAGACATTGTCAACAGTTTTTATGTTTTTATTTATTTCAGCTGCGCCGTCAGGGGAGAGATCATAAGCGGCATTGTCAGTACCCTGACTGAAAACTGTTTTCAGAATGGTACTTGCATCCTGCGATTCAGTATCGATTCCGAAATGCTCGAGGTGGAAATCGTAGTAATCTCCGATGGTATTTTCCTGAACCAGCTTACTTCCGTAGAATACGAAGTCAAGAGCGTAGTCGACAACATTATACTGCTCTACACAGTAGTAGAGAGTTGATCCGTTGTGAGGTGAGCAAAGGGTTGTAACGCTGTTTACAAGGTTGCCCTGTCCACCTTTGAAAAGAGCTGAAACGTTATCTCCGCTTATCGTGACTTCTTCTTCGCAACCGTATTCGAGAAGGGAAGTGAGAAGCCTTATTGTAGCACCGCCGAAGCTGTGTCCTACGAGGTTTAATTTTACTACCTGTCCACCTTTGGTTTCTTCACCCCATTCAGGTGCGAGTTTTTCGGTATAAGTTCTGCCGTAACGGTCGTGGTTATGAGCTTTACTGTGAGCTTCACCGTAGTCAACTGTTGTTCCTGTAAGCTGTGCGTAAAGCTCGCAGGTTCTGTCCCATGTGCTCGAAAACGGACCTACAGAAGCTTCATAAACCTTATATCCCATTTCATCTCTGAGGTATGTTGCGACGTTTCCAGTTTCTGCTCCCCAGTATGGATTTACTTCGTTGATTTTTGACTCTGTTCCGTAACCTCCGAGACCGTGAACGAGTACGTACGGATACTCAACATATTCCTCGCAGAACCACTTTTCGTAAAGACCTGTGGGGATAGGTATGATGAGAGCAATTACAAGTACGGTCGCAATTACAGCGGCAATGATCTTCTTGGTGTGGGACTTTTTCTTCTTTTGAGGAGTACTGTCCTGAACGGTAGTGTTACCGTCAGGTACAGTTGGGTCTGTTGTAAAGCTGTTATAAAAGACTGTATCGTCTGCAGGAGTCGGAGCAGGATCAGCTGTGGAATTATCATCTGCAAGGTTGTCCGGTGCGGTTACAGCCACATAATCCTCGGTATCCCTTAAGAGGAAATCGGTAGAAACATTAAAAAGCTCAGATAACAGGAGCAGTTTATCCGAATCAGGCAAAGCCTTTCCTGATTCCCATTTAGAGATAGATTGCCTTGAAACATTAAGCTTTTCAGCTAATTCATCCTGAGACCATCCTGCTTTATGTCTTAAAACACTTATTTTTTCACTAATTGTCATAATTAAAACACCTCATTATTAAGATATCGTTTACGAATAAAGTATAAGGTGTATACTTTTAAAAGTCTATCAACTGCAGTTGATATTGAGAAAAATTTTTCAGTCTGATCGATGTAAACTGTAGTTTACGTCAGATGTCAGCGATGATTTTTCTGACATATCCTGCAAATCTGTCTGCAATTTTTGCTGCGGCTATGCCGACTTCTTCATCAGAAAGCTTACAGTCGAGCACACCTGCCGCCATATTTGTCATAACTGAAAGTGCAAGTAAAGGCATACCGCAATGAGCTGCAGTGAGAGCCTCGGTGACGGTAGACATACCTACAGCGTCAGCACCGAGAATTCTTGCGGCACGTATTTCAGCAGGCGTTTCAAACTGAGGACCTGTGAAAAACATATAAACTCCCTCGTGCACGGTAAGACCGCAACCGTCAGAACATCTGACTGCGACTTCGCGAAGTGCTTTTGTATACATATCGGTTATGTCAAAAAATCTGGGTCCGAATTCCTCGATGTTTTTGCCGCAAAGGGGACTTGCACCGTTGAGCTTTATATGGTCTTTAACGATCATAATGTCGCCCACGTTATAATCGGTATTGACTGCACCGGCAGCGTTGGTCAGAATGGTTTTCTGCACACCGATAAGCTTGAAAAGTCTGATAGGTATTACAAGCTGCTCGAAGTCATAGCCTTCATAAAAGTGGAATCTGCCTGCCATACAGACAACTTTCTTGCCTTCAAGCTCACCGAAGATGAGCTTGCCTGCATGAGACTGAACTGTAGACACGAGAAAGTTAGGGATGTCCTTATAATCGATTACGATGGGATTTGCTATTTCGTTTGCAAAGTTGCCGAGACCTGAACCGAGTATGATTCCTATTTCGGGCTCGTACGGCACGATGCTTTTTACATAGTCTGCACTTGTTTTGAAATATTCAAAATTATATTCCATAAGATCACTCCGTTCCAGCATATATTCTACCATGAAAGTGAAGCGAAATCAACAATATTAGATTTATATCAAAACAAAAAATCGCCAAGGGCGGTGTGAATCAGGGGTTTAATAGCCTTAAATCAATTTTTCAACGAAGTCATTCATCCAAAATAATAAGATTTAAGGTGCAAAGCAGTTTAAAGTTAGAAATTTTTCGTTTAGACGAAATGAATAAAACCTCGCAAGGCTGACGCCTTACGAGGTTTTTTCATAAAGTATAAGCGGGAAAGGGCAACTTTAAACCTATCAAATCCCTGATTTACGCCGCCCAAGGGGCGATTTTTGTTTTACCATATAAATGGATTGTTATCGAGGATATCTGATAAAGCATCAGATGAATCTCCGGGAAGGAGATATGTCGGATCTTCTGTAGAAGGTTCTGAAGCAAGTGTCATTGTTTCTTCTTCCTCCCATACGGAAAGAACTACAGTGTGACCCTTGTTATAGCTTTTGCCGAGCTCACAGTTGTGAGATGCGACAGTTCCGGCTACCTGATTGCCGATATTCTGCTTTGAAATTTTCTGTACATTGAAGCCGAGATTTCTGAGATACTTTTCAGCGTTTTCATATGTCTGACCGATGATAGTACCGTTATCTTTGGGGAACTGAATGCTTTCTTTACCGACGCTTACGGTAAGTATGATCACAGAACCCTTTTTAACCTGAGAGTCCACAGCTTCACTCTGTGAAATGATTACGTCAGCATCTGCGGTTTCGCTGTAAGAGTCAACTTTTCTGAATTTGAAATTCTTCTTGTTGTACTCGTTATTTATAACGTCAGAATAATCCTGACCTACGAAATTCGGAACGTCGATGAGCTCGTTGTTAACTACTGTTGTAGTAGTTTCGTCAGAGAAGAAATTTGTGACGTGTGTCATCTCAAGTGCGATAAAAGCACCGACTACTATTATTATCACCAGGGCAGCGGAAACGACTGCTGTGGAGAAATAGTGTCTTCTCTGTGCAGCCTCACGCTTTTCTGCGGTGAGATCTTCTTCCTCTTCGAAATCAAGACGCTGAGCAGTTGTCTGGTACTTGGGCTTCGGCGGAGCAACAGGGGTGGCAGGGGGATTAAAGTCGCGGGAAGCGACAGCAACTGCACTCGGTGAAGCTGAAAGCTCAGCACGCAGTTCCTCGACGCTGCGGGTTCTGTCCTCAGGAAGTATCTGCAAAGCGTTTACAAGTCCGTTTATAACGTAAGCGGGGAGCTGTTCTGCAAACTTACCGGGAACCATAAGCCTGTCGTTGGTTACACGTTCTGTAGCATCGATAGGATCAGTTCCTATGAGAGTTCTGTAAAGGACTGCACCAAAGCCGTATATATCTGTCCATGCACCCTGTCTGCCTTCATATCCGTACTGTTCAAAAGCTGCATAGCCATTGAAAAGCTGGTGCTTGAGTTCGCTTCTTGCAGAGCGTACCTGACTGATGCTGAAGCCTGTGATTCTGAGTTTACCGTCAGGAGCGACGATGAGTGTTGAAGGGGAGATAGCTCTGTGAATGATTCCTGATGAATGCAGAGTGCCGAGTGTTGAAAGCACGGGCATAAGCAAAGGTCTTGCCTTGTCCCATGAAATATAACCGACATTGTTGCGAAGGAGATATTCACGTAAAGTAGGTCCGTTTATGTTTTCGGTGACAGCATAACAGGTGCCGTTACCTTCAAGAACGTCATTGACTTTGATAAGTGCGGAAAGACCGCTAAGGCGTATAAGCTTACGCCACAACTCCACAAAGCTGTGGAGGCATTCGTTGTAAAGCGCACGGTTCTGCTCGTTTGAGGAAACAGCGAGAGTTTTGCTATCACGAAGAGCTATTCCTTCGGGGAAAAACTCTCTGATATTGATAGCAGATCTTGTGGAAAGGTCAAGACCGATGTAGGTTGCACCGTCACCATTATAGCTGAGAAGCTTACCTACAAGATATCTGTTGCCGAGAACAGTTCTTATAGGCAGATACGGTGAAATCTGCTGAGTATCGCTGTGAAAACCGCAATGAGGACATATTTTTTCGTCGCCGATGTCCTTCATACAGCTCATACACAAATTGTCTGAATTGATCATTAAGTATAACCTTCTTCCGATAATTCAAGTAATAAGTGATAGTTAATAATACCATATGCTGTGGTTTGTGTCAAGTTAAGGCAGGTTACAATAGGGTTACAATAGGTTACACATACGGGTAAAAGAAAAATTTTCTATTGACAAACAGAACAAATGTTCGTATAATGTAGGAGGAAAATCTGAGGGTTGAGAGGGATAAAAATGGACAGAGTTATACTTCATTCTGATCTGAATGCCTGTTATGCCTCGATAGAGTGTATGCTAAATCCTGAATTAAGAGATAAGCCTGTTGCTGTAGCGGGAAGTGTCGAAAACCGACACGGGATAATCCTCGCAAAGTCACAGTTGGCGAAGGAATGCGGAGTGAAAACAGGTGAGGCTATATGGCAGGCGAAGGGAAAATGCAGCGACTTGATTCTCGTTGAGCCTCACTTTGATGAGTATATAAAATATTCCTCTATGGTCAGGGATATCTATCGACGGTATACCGATCTTATTGAACCCTTCGGACTTGATGAAGCGTGGCTGGATGTTACGGGAAGTCAACGTCTTTTCGGTAGCGGGAGTGAAATTGCAGAGAGTATTCGGCAGACCGTAAAGTACGAGCTTGGTCTTACTGTTTCTATCGGAGTTTCGTTCAATAAGGTTTTTGCAAAGCTTGGGAGTGATCTTAAAAAGCCTGATGCCGTGACAGTGATCACACGCGAGGATTTTAAAGAAAAACTTTGGAATCTGCCTGCTGCTGAAATGATAGGCGTGGGAAGATCTACTTTTGCTAAGCTTAATGGCTTCGGGATTCATACCATAGGTGAACTTGCTGCCTGCGATAAGGATTGGATTGCCCGACAGTTTGGTAAGTGCGGAAGCGAGCTGTGGATTTTTGCAAACGGACTCGACTCTTCGAGAGTAAAGCCTGACGGGTACAGAACACCTGTGAAAAGTGTCGGACACGGAATAACCTGTTCGGCAGATCTCGTCGATGCGAATGAGGTGTGGCGAGTGTTCTTGTCGCTGAGTCAGGATGTAAACCGTCGTCTGAGCGGATATAAGCTCAAAGCTTCGGGTGTGCAGATAAGTGTAAAGGATTGCAATCTCTTCTCACGTCAGTTTCAGAAAAAGCTTGAAATTCCCACGAGAAGTGCTTCTGAAATAGCAAAGGCAGCGATAGAGCTTTTTAATTCTAACTATAACTGGAACTATGATGTCAGGGCAGTAACGGTCAGGGCTATTGATCTTGTTGATGCTGATGCTCCGACTCAGCTTGATCTGTTTACTGATACATCTAAACACGAGAAAATGCAAAAAATCGACGATACAGTGCTTGAACTGCGCCGTCGATTCGGGAAAAATGCAATATTTAACGCTTGCCTTATGCAGGAAGAAAAAGTTCCGCACGGCAATCCCGAAGAGTCGGTAATGCCTATGCGGATGTATAGATAGGTATGATTAAATGAGAAAAGTTTATGTGGATGTTACTTTAAAACAGGATAAATACGGGACCATTGTTCCTCTTACTGTCACGTGGGAGGACGGTCACAGGTTTGAGGTAGACCGTGTCCTTGATGTGCGCCGTGCCGCTGCAACCAGAGTTGGTGGAGCAGGAATTCGCTATACCGTAAGGATACTCGGAAAAGAAACTTATCTTTTCAATGACGGAGAAAGATGGTTTGTTGAAGCGAAAGACAGATTTTAAAGAGCTTTAACCATAACCACGCCGCCAAAAGCTGATGCTTTTTCGATGAATCCTGCACGTTTGTAAAATCGCTGCGCACCTGTATTGTTTTTGTCAACAATGAGCATTACACCGGGGATACCCATTGATTTTAATTTTTGGAGCAGAGTGTTTATAAGCTCAGTACCGTAACCCTTGCCCTGATATTCGTCGAGAAGGTCGATGTGTAAGTGGGCAGGGTAATTTTTTTTGAAAGGAAGATAGCCGAACGGCAGAAAGTATGCAGTCATACTCTGTCGCTTGTCCAGCTTCCAAAGCTGTCTGACTTCGTTTTTACGGTAGCCTTTGACGAATTTTTTATAATCGGGGGCACAGAGAATATAACCGACAGCTTTGCCGCCATCATCAAGAACAAAGGAGGTTTCCTGTTCAGCTCTCGCATAGTATGTTGAATATGTCAATGCTATTTTTTTGCCGACAGCTTCGATTGCTCTTGAATCAGGGCCTGCAGTCATTCTGCAGATGTATTCAATGTCTTTTGTGTCCTTATCTTCTGCAGGTCTTATATAAGGCATAGCTTTTCCTCCTGTTTATTCAACACCACGGTAAAGCAGACCTCTTGTGAAGTCACCCTTTGCCTTACCCGAACGTATATACGAAGATATTATTTCAGCACAGGCCTCTTTGCTTTCTTTAGTGAAGTAAAGAAGCATAAAGTCCATATTACGGATTTCGCTGAGTCTGTCCGCCATATAAACGGGAACAGAGTTGAGAATATCGTTTGCGCCCATACGGCACTCGATTGGAAATTCAACGCCGCGACGGTCAATGAGTTTACCGTTCTGTCTGCAATCCGAACAGCTTTTACCGTTTTTCTGCGGACAGTTTCTTGTAAGCATAAGCGGAAGTCTGCCGTAAGCAAATATTCCTCTGGGTGAGTCGCCACCGACAGCCTGAGCCTGTGACATCGTAAGCTCTGCTGAAAGAAGAATTTTGTTTACGCCCATATCCTCAAGTACTTTAAGTGAACGTGAATTAAAAATATTTGAACCGAAAAATGCGTTTGCTTTGAGTCCTGCCTTCTGAATGAGTGCAATGCCGTCAAGCGTACCTGCCCAGGCTTCTGTTATGCCGTATTCCTTCGCATCGATGAGCTGGCTAAGGATCTTTTCGTATGAGCCGAAAATTCCGCGCGGAACCTCGACGCTTACACGGACAGATTTTTTGACCTTTCTTTCTGTGCCGAGAGGAACTATAATCTGTTCAATATAGTCCCAGTTTTCAGGAATTGTTTCAATATCTGAAAATCTGCAGATAAGACGTTTCTTACCTCCCTGATGAGGCTTGACCGAAACAAACTCGTTTCTGAAGGCTTTGATAGTTGATTTTTCTGAAGCTTCGAGCTTTTCAATAGCCTCACGTCTTAATTTATTAAGCTCAGAAACGGGAATGAAAACACCTTCGTCAAGCTCAATGTCAATATCGCCTGCGAAGAATCTTGTGCCGCCGCACTTTTCGAGCTGTGCTCGGACAGCCTCTTCTGTAGTGGCTTTATTGAGTGCAGGCTGTGGTTGAGTTTCACTCTCTATAAATACGTTTTTGCCGTCTGCCTGAGCTGCAAGGGAAATAGGCTCACCGAGTATTCCGGTAAAGGCAAAATTGATTTTAGTGTCCGCAACTTCTTTTTCATAAAGTTTTTCAAGCTTTTTGAGAACTGTAGCTGCAGCTGTAACGTCATCCTTCTGACGTGTGCCGAACATATCGATTCCGAGCTTGTTTTTGTAATATCCGTCTGTGAAGCCTGAACGTGAAAAAACACTTCTCAGGTCACTTCTGAGCTCGTTATCGAGGATGCCGTCAACGCTGTTTCTGCAAGCTCTGACAGCAGCGGCTACGTACTCGGGACGCTTCATACGTCCCTCTATTTTAAATGAGCACACACCCATTTCGGCCATTTCACGTATGTAATCAACTAAAGAAAGGTCTTTAAGGCTGAGATCGTGTCCTGTTCCGTAAGGAGCACCGAAGGGGAGACGGCACGGCTGTGCACAAGCGCCTCTGTTACCGCTTCGTGAACCGAGCAGTGCACTGAAATAACACTGACCGGAAACACACATACAAAGTGCACCGTGAACGAAACACTCAAGCTCAATCGGTGAATTTTCGCAAAGATTTCTGATTTCTTCTTTAGACAATTCACGGGGGAGTACAGCTCGGGTGAATCCTAACCTTTTAAGTTTTTTCAGTCCGGCAGGTGTCTGTACGGACATCTGCGTAGATGCGTGAAGCGGCATATCGGGAGCACAACGGTGAATAATATCAGCAAGACCGAGATCCTGCACGATTATAGCGTCAACTCCTGCCTCACAAGCAAGACGGACGGCATCCTGAGCATCGTCAAGCTCGCCGTCCGAAATAAGCGTGTTCAGAGTAAGATGAACCTTTACACCGTGCTTGTGACAGTATTCAACAGCATTTTTAAGCTCGCTGAAGTCGAAATTATCAGCATTGCGACGCGCGTTAAAATCTTTTGTACCAAGGTAAACGGCATCAGCTCCGCTTCTGACAGCAGCGATGACAGACTCCATAGAGCCTGCAGGTGCAAGTATTTCAATGTTCATCATAACATATCCTTTTCTTCAAGACTTCTTCTGATACTGCGAAGGTCTTTTGTCATTCTTTCGGCTTCTCTTCGTGCCATTTCAGCCTCGGTCTTTGCTCTTGCTGCATCTTCCATATAAATCTGGATCTGAGCCTTGAGATAGTCCGCATTTTTTTCAGCCTGATGGAATCTGTCAGCGTATTCGAGAGCGCAGAGTACAGATGCCTGTACCTGAGAAAGCTTCGGATGGTTATGAAGCAGATCAGTGATGATCTCGTCGACTTCTTCCCCGATATTTTTGATATAGTTAATATCTCCGTCAGTAGTGAGACGGTAGTCGAGTCCGCCGATAGTAAGTCTGACTTTGTTTTTATCCATGATAATACCCCCGCAAGTTGCAGTATAATGTGCAATTTTCTGCCAATATTAAAGACATAAAAGCAAAATAATTCGCTATTCAAAATATTATACTATAAAATCGGGGATTATAAAAGTCTTTTTCGATATTTTTTGCATTTTTAACGTATGTAAAATTTCTTATTAGTGAGTGATAAAATGCGTATTTTGTGCAAAACAGATAGTTGATGTTTCTTTATTGAAGAATTTAGTCAGAAGTTTTCGTTAAAAAGCACAAAAAACAGAGTAAAATTTCTTATAACAATTATTAAATACCTGTTGTATTTTTATTCATTTTGTTATATCATTTAGATAAGAGTTATCCCGGTATAATTATCGGTTATCCCAAGGAGGTATATTATGAATTACAAAATGACCAAAAAAGAAGCAAAAGAGCTTATTTCAAATAAGCTTTCGCACTTTTTCGGCGTAACGCCCGATGAGGCAACTTATGAGCATTATTACAAGGCGATTGCTCTCATTCTCCGTGATATGATGATGCAGGGCAGAAAGGAATTTCACAATGAGTCAAAGACGGCTGACTCAAAGAAGGTTTATTATCTTTGCATGGAATTCCTTATGGGTCGTTCACTCAAGAATAACCTTTACAACCTCAACCTTACCAAAACAATGGAGTCTGCACTCAAGGATTTCGGCATAAAGCTCGATAAGCTCTACGACTGTGAGCCTGATGCAGGTCTTGGTAACGGCGGTCTCGGCAGACTTGCAGCCTGCTACCTCGACGGTCTTGCAACACAGGGCTACTTCGCAAAGGGTTATACAATTCTTTATGAGTACGGTATCTTCAAGCAGAAGCTTGTTGACGGTTGGCAGACAGAAATGCCTGACTTCTGGCTTCCCGGCGGTGACGTGTGGCTTGTGCCGAGAGAAGAGGAGTCAGTTGATATCAAGTTTGAAGGCTGGATTGATGAAATCTGGGATCACAGTTATCACCACGTTGAACAGCGCGACTGCAAGATAGTAAAGGCTATTCCGCACGATATGTATGTAGCAGGTAAGGACGGCAAGGGTATCAGCGTACTTCGCCTCTGGTCAGCAAAAGCACCGGGTCTTGATATGGATATGTTCAATCAGGGTGACTATATGCGTGCTATGGAGCAGAATGCTATGGCAGAGGTTATCAGCAAGGTGCTTTATCCTGCAGATAATCATCCTGAAGGAAAGAGTCTTCGTTTAAGACAGCAGTACTTCCTCGTTTCTTCCTCAATTCAGGATATCGTAAACAACCATCTCCGTATTTACGGAAGAATAGACAATCTTGCAGAAAAAATTGCAATTCATATCAATGACACTCATCCGACACTTGCTATTCCTGAGCTTATGCGTATTCTTCTTGATGAATGCGGTTACGGCTGGGACGAGGCATGGAAGATTGTTACAGACACAATCGCTTACACAAACCATACAGTTATGGCTGAGGCTCTCGAATGTTGGCCTGAAGATTTGTTTAAGCGCCTTCTTCCGAGAATTTACGGAATCACAAAGGAAATCGATAACCGTTTCCGTAGCTTTGTATGGGCGTCAACAGGTGATGCTGACAAGGTTGAGCGTATGGCTATCATTTCAAACGGTGCAATCCGTATGGCGAATATGTCAGTTGCAGGTTCACACAGTGTAAATGGTGTTTCTGCACTTCACTCTGAAATTCTTAAGGAAAGCGTTTTCAAGGATTTCTATTCAGTGACTCCTGATAAGTTCAAAAATGTTACAAACGGTATCGCTCACAGACGTTGGCTCTGTCAGTCAAACCCTGAGCTTACAAAGCTTCTTACAGACCTCATCGGTGACGGCTTTATTTATGATGGTGCTGAGCTTGAAAAGCTCAAGGCTTTTGCAGATGACAAGGAAGTGCTTAAAAAGCTTGAGGATATCAAGTTCCGTAACAAGCAGAAGATTGCAAAAATTGTCAAAGAGAAAAACGGAATCGATCTCGATCCTAATTCAATCTTCGACGTTCAGGTAAAGCGACTTCACGAGTATAAGCGTCAGCATCTCAATGCTTTCCATATCCTTTCAAAGTACCTTGCAATCAAGGAAAATCCGGACGGAGATTTCACACCGCATACGTATATCTTTGCGGCTAAAGCAGCTCCGGGATACTTTATGGCGAAGAAGATTATCAGCTTCATTTGCGCTCTCGGCGATCTTATCAATAACGATCCCGATGTACGCGGAAGACTTAAGGTTGTTTACCTTGAAGATTATAACGTTTCTCTTGCAGAAGCACTTATGCCTGCTGCTGATATCAGTGAACAGATTTCTCTTTCAGGTACGGAAGCAAGCGGTACTGGCAATATGAAGCTTATGATAAACGGTGCTATCACTCTCGGTACAATGGACGGCGCAAACGTCGAGATTCACGAGGCTGTAGGTGAGGATAATATCATCATCTTCGGTATGAGCACACCTGAAGTAAATGAACTTAAGAGAGTCGGATATAATCCGATGAATTACTATCAGAATAATGCTGACCTCAGACGCATCGTTGAGTTTATCAATAACGGTATCTGCGGAAAGACCTTCCCTGAAATCGGAAGCACTATCATTCACCACGACCCGTATATGGTGCTTGCTGACTTTGCTGACTATAAGACAGCACAGGCTAAGGCTGAAGCTCTTTACAAGGACAGAGATGCATGGAACAGAATGTCACTTATGAATATCGCAGGTGCAGGCAGATTTGCTTGTGACCGTGCAATCAATGAGTATGCACGTGACATCTGGCATACAGCACCGCTTAATCCTATCAAGAAAAAATAAATAACTGATCGCTCTCCTTGCGGAGGGCGATTTTTTAAAAAATTTATGCAGTATACTTTATAATGTTGAAAAAATCTTTGCACACATTACTTGACGAAAAGCAGGAAATAAAGTAAAATTAATATATAAAATATTGAAGGGGGCGTAATATGGCGACGGAACTGAAAAATCCTGAACCGAAGACCGATCAGGGTTATCAAGCGCACCGAAAGTTACCTAAGGGCAGACGTTATGTCGGCACGATGGAAACTGCAGCGTATATCGCACAGGATTTTGCGGACAGCTTCTCCATAGGTAAGTATCAGAACAGATTTATCTGGGACGTTGTTGGTATCGATTTCAATATCACGGGTATAGTTACACTTTTTACCGGTGCCTGGGATATTTTCAACGACACTTTCATCAGTGCAATGGTTGACCGGACCAGAACACGTTGGGGTAAGTTCAGACCTTTCCTTTTGTGGATGAAAATGCCGCTTACATTGTTTGGTATGCTTTATTGGTTTATGCCGATATTTTTTCCAAACACATCTACAACGTTTTTACCGAAGCTTATATTCTATTTTGCATTCAGCGTTATCAAAGAGACAGCAGATACATTTATCTCGATCTCTCAGACGGGATTGCTATCTACCATAACGCCGAATCCTGAAGAACGTGTGCGGCTTATTGCAAATGCAAAGCTGTTTTCCAGATTCTTGGGAGAACAGATACCCGAGTGGGTTATGGGTATTTTCATTGACCTTATAAATACAAAAACCGTTAAATGGAAAATGCAGAATCTCTTCATAGGAATGGGTGCGGCAACAAGCATACTTTCTGCTTTGATGACCATATGGTTCTATACCGTTTCTAAAGAAAGAGTTATGCAGTCTGTTGAAAAGCCGAGCATCAAGGAAGGCTTCAAGGCAATCTTTAATAATAAACCTCTTCTGATACTGACACTGTCAGACTTCCTGAGTGGATTTGCTGTCGGTCAGAGCCGTTCGGACTATTACATAGACGTTCTCGGAAGTGCATCGTTGCAGACAATTGTCGGCATTCCCGCTTATCCGATTCTCAACCTGAGCTATACTTGGGTTGCTCCGTTAAGACGAAGATTTACTTCCAAAGCCCTTTGGGTTTTTGAAGACCTGTGGACGGATGCCTGCTGGTTGATTGTTTTTGCGATCGGTTCGATAAACAAAAACTTTATGAAGCGAAGCGTTATGATTCCGACTATGGCAGTCGAAGAAGTCTTTGAAATGATGGTTTACGGTGTGCGTCATACCATTCCGGATGAACTGCGCAACGAAACTATGGACTATTGCGAATGGAAAAACGGATATCGTGTTGAGGCTATGACGGGTGTTGCAAAGGGTCTTGTTACAAAACTGCAGACTGTTGTTATGAACTCGTTTAAAAACTTTGTTCTTGCCAGGGTAGGTTATATCCAGGGTAAGTCGATAGGTACTCAGAGCGATAAAGCAAAGTGGTGGCTCTTCGCCCTCGGAACAGGTTTCCCTGTTATCACAGGTTGTCTTGGAGTTGTTCCGAAGCTTTTCTATCCCATTGACAATAAAATGCGTGATACTATGTATGCTGAGCTTGCAGAACGTCGTAGTGAAGTTGCTCAGAAAATGGAAAAAATCGCATCAGAGATCGAAGTGTAAACTTAAATTTATAATAAAAAACCACCGAGTGATCGGTGGTTTTTTGCTGCATATCAGTTACAAAGGATATCCGTTTCCATATATCTTACGCCCATATCATAGAGCATTTTTGCATCTTCGATTGTGTTGACAGTCCAGAATGAAACGCCGATACCTGAATTGAGTGCCATCTGAATGGTTTCAGGTGTGTTTGAACTGTAACTCGGAGAGAGCCACACGTTGTCACCGATAGCCTGAGCGGCTGCGATATTTTCAGGTGTGATTTCGTCGATGAGGTACCAAAGCTCAATCGAATCATCGAGCTCGTGAATAACTCTGAGCTGCTCGAGATCAAATGAAATTATTATAGCCTGATCCTCAAGCCCTTTTGCTTTGACGGCATCCACGACTGTGTAAAGAAGATCGTAGTTATCTGCCTTGAGCTCTATCTGCGGTCTTGTATCAGAGCCTACGAAAACATCGAGATACTCATCAAGAGTAGAGATTCTCATATCAGGATATTTCCAGAAGTTAGCACCCCACTTGTAGCTGAATGTTTTGAGTTCTTCAAGAGTAGTGTCCTTGATCTCTGCATACTGGCAGAACCACGCATCAGTATCACTGTTGTGATTTACAACCCATACATTATCCTTTGTGAGCTGAATGTCACACTCTGCTGAATAGTAGTTGTTATTGACAGCTTCTACGAAAGACTGTACAGAGTTTTCGGGTGCGAGTGCGCTTACGCCGCGGTGAGCTGTGAGATAAACGGGATCTTCGGGAGAGCCGATGCCGTTTTCTGATATTGAAATAAGCTCCTGCGGAGGATTCAGTAGCTTTACGACGTGGTAAACAGGAGACCATGTCGAAAGATAAATAGGCACGAGGATAACGGTAATGATTTTGTTGATAATTGAAAGCATTTAAAATCACCTTTCTGAAATTTATGACAAAAATTATAGCACTTATGATAAATAAAATCAAATATATTTTTTCTTCCGCGGAATATAGCGTTTCGTCACAGGAACTAATCAAAATGATAAAGTAATGCGGTGTGAATTATGTTTCACACCGCATGGTTGCTGTTTTTATTTTGTATGTACCGCTGTCTTGATGTTTTCTTTTGAGGATGTCATCCAGAAGCTGTTTGCTCGAATTTCGACAGTATAATCGGTATCGGCAGAGAGGTCGTTTACGTCAATGCCGAGTGTTTCAGGCATATCATAAAAATAGTATTCAGACCATATACTGTACTGTCTTATAATTTCGTTATCAGCGTTTTTCACGATGATATCGTAGCTGTTTACATATTTATCGCCGTCAGCAGGATTTGCCTGCTTGAAGTCAACTCTGAATGAATTGTCAGTGATGTCAGAAATCATCGGTGCATCGCCTTCATTGAAGTACGGAGCAGCAGTTGTCTTGTATCTTTCACCTGTATATTTGAAGGTTGACGGGTCAGACGGTGTATCGATTTCCCATACGTACGGGAAGTAGTTGCCTGAAAGCACGTCATACGGATAAATGCGTACACGGTTGTCCTCGTCAACTTCAACTATGAGCATCTGAGCAGCCTTTTCCTTGTTTGTGGGGATAGTGCTGTAAATTTTATCAAATTCGTCAAGCTCAAAGTAGCTGAGTGTACCTGTGCCGAGTGAAGTGAAGTGCTGCTGATGGATTGAACGCGGATCGTTGATAGGTGCATGTGAGTGACCTGAGAAATGAATAATCTGCGGATAGTGCATATAGATCGGAATAAGATCATCTTCGCCCCAGAGTGTGCTTCCGTAAACAGTGCCTGTGTTGTGCGGATGCTGGAAAACGAAGATAGGCTTCTTTCTGCCGTCTTCTGCTGCAGCTTTGAGCTCTTTTGCCATCCACTCTTTCTTGTCGTCGTAGTAGTTGCAACCCTTTGACGGAGTGATTGAAACGAAATGGAATCCGTTTACAACTGCGTGAGTGTCAGGTTCTCCGCCGAAAATCTCACGGAAGTTTTTATAGCCTGCTTCAACACCGTCGTGCATAAACTCGTGACTTGCGATTGAAGCGATAACCTTTGTTTCGCTTTGGTCAACGTTAGCGTCAACGATGTCCCTTGCAGCCTTGAACTGTGTGGGAGAACCGCTTGTTGCAAAGTCGCCGACCATGCAGAGTGCATCAAGCTTCTGATAATATTTATTACTTTTTGCGATGCTGTATGCGTCGCGAATAGCTTTTTCGAAACGCTCTCTCTCAACTGAATGCTCGTCTTTTATGTGAATGTCGCTGACGACCATAAAGCGAAGACAAGGCTTGAATTCTGTGTTGTTCATTGTAAAAACCTCCCTGTTTTATTAAAAATATTTTAACTCAATTACATTCTAAAGTCAATCTTGTTTGCGTATTTTATATGGGTGTGGTATACTTAATTTACGAACAGCTCAGTGAAAAGAGGCGCGATTGTGAAATTGAAATTAAATCTGAATTTTAAGAATTTTAAAAAGCGTGATTACGCTGTTATAATATCTGTTGTGCTTGTGTTTGTGAGCTTTCTTGTTGCGGTCAAGCTTTTGTCTGATACAGCTGAGGAGCATTATGATAACGAAATGATAGTCTGCCTTGATGCAGGTCACGGCGGCGATGACGTGGGCGCTGTATCGGTCGACGGAAAGAGATATGAAAAGGACGATAACCTTACGCTGACCCTTAAGGTACGCGATGAGCTTGAAAAGCTTGGGGTTAAAACTGTTCTGACAAGAGAAGATGATGTAGCTGTTTCACTCAAAGACAGATGTAAAAAAGCGAATAAGAAGCGATGTGATCTGTTTGTTGCAATACACAGAAACAGTTCAGTCTCAGGTACGGGTGTAGAAGCGTGGATTTCAAAGAGGGAAAAGGAAAACGAAAAAGCCACTGCGAAGTCGCTGGTGAATGAGTTGAGCAATGTGATGGGTATAGCAAACAGGGGAGTAAAGAGTGGCTACCGTGACAGAACAGCAAACAATTATTACGTGAATGCAAATACTAATATGCCGTCAATTCTTCTTGAAGTAGGATTCATTACTTCTGAGGAGGATAATGCAGCGTTTGATGAGAATATTGATCAGATGGCAAAGGAAATTTCAAAAGTTATCTATGACTCCTTGCAAAATTGAAAAAAAGACTTGATTTTTAGCTGATATTAGTTTATAATAAGTCCCGTTATGTGCCGGTGTGATGGAATTGGCAGACGTGCTGGACTCAAAATCCAGTGGTAGCGATACCGTACCGGTTCGACCCCGGTCACCGGCACCAACAAAAAAGCGACTCTTCGGAGTCGTTTTTTTGTTGGTGCAACGAAATAAATCCCTTCCGGGATTTGTGAAATACGCTTCGCGTGTGAAATATTGCTACGCAATGTGAAAGGC
>JAXJUJ010000037.1:0-2588 GCA_036309125.1 Acutalibacteraceae bacterium
GCCCAGGACCGAATATGTATATGTTGTCGGCACGCAGAAAAGTGGCGACAGAATAAGATATCACTCCACAGTGCGTGTATCATCAGAGTTTCAGATAAACATACAGATGAGACCTGATACCGCCACCGTTATGGAGGAACGTCGCAGATACTTCAAAATAAAAACAAACGAAAAAGCATATATTACCTTTGTGGTAGACGAGTCGGACAACACAACAACGCTTGAGCCGCCCGTTGAAATACACATAACTGATATCAATGTAGGAGGTATATTCTTTATCACCTACGATATGGATATGGACTTCAAAACGGGTCAGAAGGCTATGATCGTTATCGGTCTTGACGGCAAACGTCTTGAACTCACCGCAGAGATATTAAGAGTCCAGCGACTGAACGCACCGCCCGGTAGAGGATACGGATGCCGTTTCTTGGGTATTTCCCGTGCTCAGGAAGAGACTATCTCAAGATATATTTACAAGCTTCAGTTTGAACTGTTGCAGAAAGAACGTTCTGCCCGTGATTGATGGCAGAAATTAAATAAAACTATAGCATTCGGAGGTTTTTGAAATGCAATCACTAAAAATCAAAGCAGTTCTGCGATATCTTGCACTGATATTCACTATCGTGCCTGTAATCATCATCGGAATTATCGGTTTCTTCAGCATGACCGGTTTTGCAAACTCTACTGTTGAACAGTACGCAAAATCTATCGGTTCTGCTCAGGGCAGCGTTATTGACCAGGCACTCGGCCAGTATGAAAGAGACACCTTCGCTTATTCGATCAACAACGAAATATATAATCTGGCTGCTTCAGGCACTCTTGCAGATATGAGTTTCGTCAAAGAAAGCTTTGACGGTATCATTGCAAGAAGCGAAAATGATGTTCTTAACATTGTTGTCATCGACAAGGCAGGCAGCATTGTTTACGATCACAAGAACAAGCAGAGCAAGGGTCAGTTCTTCTTCGGATATGAGGAAATGAAGAACATTGCAGTTGGTCAGACTTACCTCTCATCCATTTACGCAGGTGCTGATCAGGGATATGATACCGATGTATTCTTTATGGCAAGATGCACCCAGGAAGATATTATATCATCCAACACCAACGGATATGTGATTGAAATAGTTTCCACATCAAGAATTTCTTCTCTTGTCCAGAACAGCAAATACGATGGCGGCAATGGCTACATAGCAGTAACAGACGGCAAGGGAACAGTACTCGGCTACAACGGTTCCGCTTCTCAGAAGATAGATTCAACTGATTTAAAGAATATTTTCCTTTCAACAGAAAAGAATTCTGAAAACAAACCTATCAACTACAGCACAGCAGGTAAGGTAGGTTGCTACGGCAGATTTACCGGCGTATCCGGCACAAACTGGAAGTGGGTAGCAGTATTCCCCGCAGGTACAGCAACATCACAGATCATCGTTCCTGCAATCATTTCAATCGCAGTTATGTTAGTGCTTGCAGCGCTTTGCATCCTTATCGGTCTTAAAGTAACAGCTTCTATCGTTACACCTATCAACACAATGATCGATAACATGCGTGAGATCAAGGAAGGCGACAGAGACAAGCGTTTCGAAATCAATACCAAAAACGAGCTTCACGAAATGGCTGTACTCTTCAACGGTCTGCTTGATGAAGTATGTATGTCAGAAGAACTGCACAAGACTATTTCCGACATTTCAGATAATATGCTCTTTGAGTGGGATTTCTCAAAGGAATATATGTATGTTTCTGACAACTTTACAGAAAGATTTGATATCAATCCTTCTGAAGCACAGCTTGCAAACGGTAAGTTCCTTGACAAGATAATGACTGAAGAATACGCTGAACAGTATAAGCGTGACATCAGTACACTGCTCAAGAACAGAACAGGTCACAGCGGTGAATATCAGATGCTTACAAAGAATGGTACTGTAGTATGGTTTACAGTCCGTGCACAGTGTATCACAGACCGTTTAGGCGAACCCTTAAGAGTTATAGGTGTCGTAACAGATATCGACAACGAAAAGAAGCTTGAGCTTCAGCTTTCTGAACGTGCAAGCTACGACTTCTTATCACAGCTTTACAACAGAAGCACCTTTGAGAAGGAACTCCAGTCAGAAATTGAAAGAAATGCACACGCAAAGGTTGGCGTTCTCTTCATAGATGTAGACGACTTCAAGTTCATCAACGACCGCTTTGGTCACTCTGTAGGTGACGAGGTTATCAAGTACGTATCCGGCTGTATCAAGCAGAGAGTTAAGGGTTCCGGCTTTGCAGGACGTTTCGGCGGTGACGAATTCGTGCTTTGTATTACAGATCCCGGTCAGATCCAGGATATCGAAAGCCTATCACTCGACCTTATCGACGAGCTTTATTCAGGTTATCATTCAGAGCTTGCTAATGTTTCAATCAACATCAAGGCAAGTATCGGTATAGCATTCTCTCCCGAACACGGCGAAAACGGCAAACAGGTCGTTGCAGCAGCGGACGAAGCTATGTACTTCGTAAAGAAAAACGGCAAGGCAAACTATCATATCTATCAGCCTGAAGATTCAGAGATGGAAGGACTTCAGCACACACTTTAATTATGTTTATTTACC
>JAXJUJ010000038.1:0-4164 GCA_036309125.1 Acutalibacteraceae bacterium
AACGACTCCCCTACATACACGACTTGAATCGGCTATTATATTTCAGCGTCGCAGACCCTCAACTATTCAATATTATCTCTTATCTATTATCTGCAAAGGTGAAAACCTTTGCCCCACAACCCCGAATTTATCAAGCATATCAATTTTACATTTGACTAACTACGTATATTTATGATATTATAAATTGATATATTGTGCAAATATAATTCAAAAGGATGAGAAAAGTTGAGAAAAACTGTTATCGAACCCAACGGCAGAAATTTTCAGTACTGGAAAGACATTTTGAATTACCGTGAGCTCGCTTTCAATTTTGCAAAGCGTGACGTAACCGTACGCTATAAGCAGACACGTATCGGTCTCGGCTGGGCAGTTATCGCTCCGATTATCAATGTTTTTGTTATGACATTCATTTTCGGCAACCTTGCAGGTCTTGATTCTGACGGCTCTGCTCCCTATTACATAATGGTTTATGCAGGTACAATTCCGTGGGGACTTTTTTCTAAAGGTGTTTCAACGGCTGCAAACACATTCATCACCAATGCAGCGATTATGAAAAAGGTTTATTTCCCGAGAATTATCTCGCCTATAGGCTCTGCTGTTGCTCACATCATCGACAGCACTATTTCAATGTGTGTACTCATTGTGATGATGCTCATTCAGGGTTATTTCCCATCAGTAAGATTTTTACTTTTCCCGGTTTTCTTCCTTCTCTGCCTTATCTTAGGCACAGCGCTCGGTCTTTTCCTTTCTTCTTTCAACGTAAAATGGCGTGACCTTGCACAGATTGTTCCTTTTGCACTTTCAATCGGACAGTATCTTACTCCCGTTGCATATTCAATCAGCTCAATTCCCGAAAAACTCAGACTTTTATATTCACTCAATCCTGCAACAGGCGTTATAAACGCATTCAAGTGGTGCATCATCAAGGATATGCCCTTTGACTGGACATCTTTCCTCATCGCACTTGCATGGATTGCGATACTTCTTCCACTCGGCATTCATCTTTTCAGAAAAACTGAACGTACATTTGTCGACATCGTCTGATCGGAGGGAACAAAATGAGTGAAAAACCTGTTGTTTTAAAAATAGAAAACGTTAAAAAACGTTACAGAATCAAACACATCGGCAAAAAGCCTGAAAGTAAATCCGAAAGAATCAAGCTTGCCGTGAAGTCTTTCCTGAAGCCGAACAGCATCAAGGAAGATTTCTGGGCACTCAAGGGCGTTACCTTCAACGTTGAGCAGGGCGAAAAGGTCGGTATTATCGGCAAAAACGGTGCAGGTAAGTCTACCCTTCTCAAAATTATTTCAAGAATCACCGAGCCTGCAGACGGAAGAATCGAAATGCTCGGTAAGATTTCTTCAATGCTTGAGGTCGGCACAGGCTTCAATATGGAGCTTACGGGCCGTGAAAACGTCTACCTCAACGGTGCAATTCTCGGTATGACCAAGGCAGAAATTGACGAAAAATTTGACGAGATACTCGAATTTTCTGAGGTCGGCAAATTCATCGACACTCCCGTAAAGCGTTATTCAAGCGGTATGTTTGTCCGTCTTGCTTTTGCTGTTGCATCGCATCTTGAACCCGATATCCTTCTTGTTGACGAGGTTCTTGCCGTTGGTGACACACGTTTCCAGAAAAAATGTATTGATAAAATGCTCAGCATTGCTGCAAGCGGTAAGACAATTCTTTTCGTAAGCCATCAGATGAACACAATCCGTCAGCTTTGTGACCGTGTTGTCGTTCTCCGTGAGGGTGAGGTTATTTTTGACGGTGACGTTGAAGAAGGAATCAGAATTTATAACAGCGAAGCTTATATGGAAAAGCAGAATCATTATGACTTCACTGAGCTTCCCCGTCAGCCGGGCTATAACCTTGACAAAGCTGAAATTCTTTCTCTTGATGTTCTTCAGAATGAATCCTGCATTTATGCGGCTGATGAGCCGATTGAACTGAAGCTCCGTATTAAAACAAAGGTCGAAAATATCGGTGATATGTCGTTCAGAATGCTCATCTGGCAGGCAGACGAAACTCCCATCGAGGTCTGCTTCACAGATACTTTTGCAAACATCAACTCAATCGGTGAGTTTGACGTCGGCATCACTATAAATAAGCACAATTTAGGCCCCGGAATTTACAAGGCTACACTTGTTCTTTCAGGCGGCACGGCAAAGGCTAACAGCGAAAATCTTGATTACGTTTATCCCGCATTTGTTTTTGAAGTTCTTCACGCAAACGGTACATCACAGTCCTGGCCCAGACAGTGGGGTTGGTGCCACTTTGATGACGTTGATGTTAAACTTTTAGGAGAATAATGATGAGATACGCTTTTTATTCACACGGCGGTTCACAGAATCACGGCTGTGAGGCTATTGTCAGAACACTTTCTTCAATGATCAAAAAAGAAAAGCCCGACTCATTTTTAAAGCTTTACACCTTCAAAAAAGCAGAAGATGAAAAGGCAGGTTTTCCTTTTGTAGACGAAATGGAAGAGTTTGACTATTCGGTAAAACCAAAAAATGTTAATTTTTCGGATAAAATCAAAATAGCTCTTTATTCAAAGCAGTCACAGAAAAAAGCAGACGATTTTTATTATACAATCGCCTGTCGAAACCCTTCTCTGAAGAAAAATGACGTTTACATCTCCGTCGGCGGTGACAATTACTGCTACGGTGACGGACACGTTGCAAAGGCGATGAATACAACTCTTCGTTCAATGGGCAAAAAGACTGTTCTCTGGGGTTGTTCAATCGGTCCTGAGGATATGACACCGGACAAAATTGAGGATCTCAAAGGTTTTGACCTCATTGTTGCGAGAGAAACATATTCTTACAATGCTCTTATTGAAAACGGCATAGACAAAAACACCGTACTTTATCCCGATTCGGCATTTTTACTTCCCGTTGATGAAAAAATGAATGAATCATTTGAGGTAAAAGAGCATACTGTAGGTCTTAACATAAGCAATTTTGTTTATCCTAAGGATTGCGACGAAAATCATCCTGCAAAAAAGGCTGTCTTTTCTCTGATCAGATATATTCTTGATGAAACAGACCTTAACATTCTTCTCATTCCTCACGTAACGAGAGATAACAAGGCAGACTGTGAAACACTCGGAGAAATTTATCAAAAATTCAAGTGTGACAGAGTTGGTCTTGTCGGCGGAGAATACTCTGCAACCGAATACAAGAGCATTATTTCACGCTGTGAGGCTTTCATCGGTGCACGTACTCACGCTACAATCGCTGCTTACAGCACCTGTGTGCCGACTCTCGTTATCGGCTACAGCATCAAGTCAAAGGGAATTGCAAAGGATATTTTCGGAACATATGAAGGTTACGTTTTTCCTGTTGAAGAGCTCAGCGACAGCAACCGATTCATAGAAATTTTCAAAAATTTCTATGCTCAGAATGGCGAAATGAGAAAATATCTTCAATCATTTATGCCCGATTACATAAGCAAAGCAGAAAATTCAATAAAAGAACTTTTTAAATTATAAAATTGGCTGCAATATCTTAAAAAAATTTGTATTTTTACTTGATAAATCAATGAAAATATAGTATAATAATCAAGATATTGCAGGCGATTTCATCGAAGCATTATTTCAGTCATGTGGTGTGTTGGTCCTGTGCGACGGGGTGCCACGAACCATGTCAGGCGGGGAACCGAGCAGCATTAAGTGGATTTTTCTGTGCGCCGCAGTAAATCTGTTCGTTTGTACACTTAAGAGCACGCTTTTTAAATGAGGGCTTAAAGCCATTTTGGAGGTAGCAAGATGTATAAGGCGCTTTATAGAAAGTACCGCCCATTAGAGTTTTCGGACGTTGTTGGGCAAGAGCACGTTACAACCACCCTTCGCCGTCAGGTAGAGAAGGGTAATGTTTCGCATGCTTATTTGTTTACAGGCTCTAGGGGTACGGGTAAAACTACCTGCGCTAAAATTTTGGCACGCGCCATAAACTGCCTTAACCAAAACGGCGGCAACCCTTGTGGCGAATGTGAGAACTGCGCCGCCATTTTAAAGGATTCTTTGCCCGACGTTATGGAAATTGACGCCGCTTCTAACAACGGCGTTGACTATATCAGAGAACTGCGCGAGCGTATTGCATTTGCCCCTGTTAAAGCCAAATACAAGGTTTATATTATAGACGAGGTGCATATGCT
>JAXJUJ010000039.1:0-6654 GCA_036309125.1 Acutalibacteraceae bacterium
CCTTTTGGTCTACTCATATCTTTCATCTCCTTTTCTTTATCTTAACATAAAAAATGATAGCAGACACTTTTTTAGTGTCTACTATCACTATATCATTTCATCGTATATTACGAATCTCGTTTTTTATTATAATGCTTCAATTAATCTCTTTGCAATATTGGGCACATCAGTTATAACTCCGTCAACGCCCATTTTTACAAGCTTGATGATATCTTTTTCCTTATTGACTGTCCACGGATTAACCATAATACCATTTTCGTGAGCCTCATCAATCAACTTTTGAGTAACAAACATCTGATGAGGGTGAAGAGCATCCGCATCAATACTTTTTGCAAAGCCAATTTCATTACCAAGTACACGCTTGTAGGTAATCGGCTTATCAGGAGAATAAAGGAAGCCTGTTTTGCAGTTTTCATCCTTATCCTTAATATAAACCAACAAATCAGGATCAAAGCTTGAAATAAGAAGCTTATCAAAAAGTCCGTGAGCTTTTACTGCATCAAGGATCTTATCAACGATAATATAATCCTTATTTCTCGGGCTCTTGATTTCGATATTGAGCACTTTAAGATTTGCTTTTTTTGAAAGAGTAAGGAATTCTTCAAGAGTCGGAATTTCAACACCTTTATATGAATGGTGGAAATAAGAACCGAAATCAAATCTTTTGAGATAGTCGAGAGTATTTGATGCAATTGCACCCTTACCGTCTGAAGTCTTATCTATTGTATAATTATGGCAGATAACAGGCACACCGTCACTTGTGAGATGAACATCTGTTTCAAAACCGTCGGCACGGAACTGTATCGCTTTTTTAAAGGCTTCAATGGTGTTCTGCGGTGTCACCTTATTAGCACCACGATGAGAGATTACATTACAAACAGCCATTATTATATACCTCCTTGAATTCAACTCAAATATTATACCACTAAATTTAATATAAATCAATTTATTTAATTCAATATTTGACTTTTTTTCATGAAGGTTTTATAATATCTCACGATTATCTGAAAGGATTACGTAATATGAATGCAAAAAACAAATTATTAGGACCTGTTATGCTCGTTGCCGCAGCAATGATATGGGGACTTTCTTTCGTTGCTCAGAATGAAGGAATGAACCACGTCGAGGGCTTTACTTTCAACGGCATAAGAATGATGATAGGCTCTGCGGTACTTCTTCCGCTTATATTATTCAGAAATAAAAAGAACAACAAAAAACTTAGTAGAGATGAAAAGCGTTCAGTTTTGAAAGCAAATATCATCGGTATAATTCCCGTAGGCATCTGTCTTTTCCTCGGAAGCACACTTCAGCAGTTTGCTTTCAATTACACTGAGACAGGAAAAATAGGTTTTCTGACTGCACTTTATATGATTTTCGTACCTATACTCGGATTGTTTCTCAAAAAGAAACCAACTGTTACAATATGGATAGGTGTAATCCTCGGTGTTATCGGCATGTATCTGCTTTGCGTCGGTTCATCAACAAGCTTTAACATCGGCACTGGTGAGCTTCTCGCAATAGGTTGTGCCTTAGCTTATGCAGTTCACATACTCGCAATCGACAAATTCGGTCAGAATATTGATTCGATAGTATTATCCTGCGGTCAGTTTTTTGTGACCGGATTTATTTCCTGCATACTGATGTTCATTTTTGAAAAGCCAAGCCTTGAAAGCATTCTCAATGCAGCTATACCAATCCTCTACTCCGGTGTACTCAGCAGCGGTGTAGGTTTTACAGTACAGATCGTCGGACAAAAATACACTGATCCTACAATTGCAGCTATGCTTATGTGTCTTGAGTCTGTTTTTGCTGTTCTGTTCGCTTTTATAATGCCACCGCACGAAACACTTCAGAGTGTTGAATACATAGGATGTGCAGTAATATTCATCGCAATTATCATTGCTCAGATCAATCCGAAATCTGACAAACACACTCAGCTTACCTGATTTGTCTGTTCAGGGAAATCAAAGCCTTGCATAAAACCGTTTGGTTCAACTGACGAGACATCTCCTCCTATCACTATCCCGTTATAAATAAGGAGCGTTGCCCTTATAAGATCGCTTTCCTCGTTATAACCGGGATAATTTTTAATCCCATAAACCCATTTCTTTACCCGTTCACCTTTATAAGGCTCCAGATCCATTGTCTGTTTCTTCTGAATTTCATTATAAGACGAATAGGTATCATTAAACTCTGACGGTATTATTACCTCAGTCACTTCAATCGGATCTTCATCAATTTTCCATCCAAACTGAGAGAGAAAAGCAATCCTTTCAGCTTCATTTGAAGCTTTGGCGTTAATCTCAGTCCCTTTTGTTACTGCACTGCCGCCATCATCAACAAAAAAAGATACGATGACGAGTACAAGCAAAAGTACGCAAAGTGCAGCAATGAGTTTAGGCTTGTTCGCCCTTAATGAAAATACAAACATAAAACAACCTCCGTAATTCAGCTATTTTAAACTATGCTGAATTGCGGAGGTTTATTACTTAATAATTCTTTAATTTCATAAGTATAGGCATTATACCCTTTTCCGTTATATCTACCACAGCATACTCACCCATCCTGATACTACCGGGATTTATAAGCCAGATACCGTCAGAATAAGTTGTGTCAGGAATATGAGTGTGACCATATAATGCAATAGCGGCTTTGTTGTCAGCTGCATATTGTCTTAAAAGAGATGTGCCGTATTTCACTCTTTCTACATAACCGTGTGTAGCATATACCCTGACAGAATCAACCTCGTCAACTACATAAGCAGGCAGACTACTTGCAAAGTCGCAGTTACCTTTAACCTTATGGACAAAGATATTTGTTGCACTTTCTGCAAACTCAATGTCGCGCTCACCGTCACCAAGAAAAAACAGTATTTTGGCTGAAGGCTGTTCGTTTATAGCCTGTCTGATTGCATATGCATCTCCGTGAGAATCCGAAACAACTAATATGCGCAAACATAAAACCCCCTTAATTTAATATATTTATACTGTATCATTATAAATCATTGGAGTGTGGTTGTAAATGAAAAATAACAATCAATTTGATTTTTCAAAAATTCTGGGTTCGTTAAAAAACGCAGATAAACAAACAAGAAAAACAACAGCTGAAAATATGATGTCAAGTCTTAACAGTGAAGAGAACAAGCAACTAAACGAAATACTCAGTGACAGAAGCAAAATAGATGCCATACTCAAATCAAGCGCTGTTCAGCAAATAATCAATAAAATTAATGGTAACAACGATGGAAAACTTAAATGATATCATCGCATCACTGACACCCGAAGATATAAATGCGTTAAAGGAAGCTGCTGCAACTTTATTTTCAAACAGCACTGACTCCCCTTTTCAGGACGAAACGAGTGCTTTCGGAAAGAATAATTCAAACCCAAAAGACAAGACCGGCGGTATTGATTACTCATCTATGTTCAATGCCGATATGTTCGCCAATATCGGCAGAATAATGTCAATTATGAATTCTGAGTCAGGAAAGCGGTGCAGATTGATTGAAGCGCTCAAGCCCAACCTGAGTATTGAAAGACAGAGAAAAGCTGACGAAGCTATGCAGATATTAAAGCTTTTAGAGTTGATGCCAATGATTGCTGAGCTTACAAAAAAGGGGTGACTGAACAATGCAGACCCAGGATTTCAATTCTATGCAGGAAAAAGCCTTGCAGTATGCCCGTGAAATGCAACAGAAATCCCAAGCAACAAATTCGTGTAATCACGTCTCCGAAACACATAGCAGTAAAAGTTATGATAATTACTTTAACGGTCAAAGCTCAGCCGGAAACAACAAATTTAATGGTATAAACAACATATTCTCATCAAGTAATCACTCTGCTAAATCCAAGAGCAACGACCTTTCTTTAATACTTTCACTAATTCTTATGCTGTCTTCTGAAGGTGGTGACAAGCTGCTGATGCTGGCATTGCTATATATTATGACTTGACAAAATCGCAAATTTAAATTAAGATATTGTCCGTAAAAACATCAGGAGGTATCATATGACATTTACTTATAAAACCAGAGGCACATGCTCAAGTCAGATTACTTTTGACCTTGACGGAAACGTTGTTTCAAACGTTAAGTTTTACGGTGGCTGTAACGGAAACCTCAAAGGCATCGCAAACCTTGTTGAAGGAATGACTGTAGAGGAAATTTCAAAAAAGCTTTCAGGTGTGACTTGCGGATTCAAGAGCACATCATGTCCCGATCAGTTGGCAAGAGCGATAGTCGAGGCATATCAGAGCAGCAAATAATATAATGGGTACTTATTTTCTCTGATAAGTACCCATTATTTTTTGAATAAAAAATAAATGCTCTGTCAAACATACCAACGGGTGATGTTATGACAATATTTGAAATACAAAAGCAAGCATATAGTATCAATAAATCAAACTATCTGAAATCTTTCACCTTCCCCTTATGTGCACTGATAACTACCGTTATACTGACAACGATTCCGCATATTATTGTATTTGCATTTAATTTGTTTGAATACAAAATTCCTGAAAGATATATTTTATATTCAAATCTGATAAAGCTTATTTTCTGCGCACTGATAACGATTTTATCATTTATGTTCTACAGTTCTTCAGCGTTGGGAGAAAAAGCATACTACAGCGGTAGAATAATCAAAAGAAAAAACAATTTCAAGCGATTGTGTTATTGGTTTAATCCGCACAAATCTATCAAAGCTCTTTCTTTAAAAGCTCTTATTTTCACTTTGAAGCTTTTCTGGACATTTATATTGCTATTGCCTTTCACTGTGGTCACATCACTTATTTTAGCTATAGCTTTCAGCGGAGGTATAGAACTTTACCTTCTTTTTTCACTGTCTTCCGGTGCTCTCATTCTTCTTATTACAGGTCTGGTGTTCAGATTTATAATTATTCAACGATATTTTCTCGCTGAATATATTATGACAGAAAACCCGGAACTGAGAGCTTCACTATGTGTAAAGCGCAGTAAAAATCTACTGGACGGTCATATGTTCAAAGTGGTAAAATTTAAACTTAGTTTTCTGCCGATGTTTTTATCCTGCGTTCTGATATTGCCATTAATTTTTGTATACCCACATTACAAACAATGCCGATCTATTATTGCAAAGGATATCATTGTATGATATAATATTTAAGTTATTAAAAATCGGAGATGGGAAAATGAAGGATACACATAAATGGACAACAGGTAAAATATTACTCGTAGTAATCAACTGCATCCTCTGTCTTACAATAGTACTCAGTTCAATGATTATCGTCATCGATAAATCCAGAATCAGCAATGGCTCAGTAGACAGTGGTATTCTTGCTGCAGATTCCGACGGCACTGATACGAACACTAATAACGATACCAGTTTAGGAACAGCAACTGCACGTATGATGTGCGCCGGTGACAACCTTATTCACGGCAGCATATATAAACAAGCCAACAACAGAGCCAACGGAAACGGATACGATTTCAGTTACGCTTATGATCAGATCAGAGACATTATTTCTCTTGCTGATATTGCTTTTCTCAACCAGGAAACCATTATGGACTCAGAAAACGAGCCCTCAAACTATCCCATGTTCAATTCGCCGACTGAATTGCTTGACGAAATGATCAGCGTAGGATTTGACGTTTTTAATCAATCAACCAATCACACTTTGGATAAGGGCGTTGACGGAGCAAAAAACAATATAAATCTCTATAAAAACAAAAACGATGTTCTTCTCACCGGACTTTACGAAACAAGAGAAGAAATGTTTAAACCACAGGTAAAAACAATTAACGGTATCCGCTTTTCTTTTGTCGGATTTACTGAGTGGATGAATGGTATCCCTATTCCCGAAGACTCAGACATCGGTCTTGTGTGCCTTGAGGACAGCAGATACACTGAAGCTGAAATCTACGAAACTATGAAGCAGATGATTTCTAATGCAAAAGCAGTTTCTGATGTTGTATGCGTATCAATGCACTGGCACGATGAAGATATCACGACACCTGACAGTTCACAGAAAAAGGTCGTAGAAAAGCTTCTGGAATATGGTGCTGATGTTATTATAGGAACAGGACCTCACGTGTTACAGCCGATAGAATACAAACAAAACTGCGACGGTGAAGACGCTTTAGTTATCTGGTCATTAGGAAACTTTATTTCCTGCCAGGATAAGCGAAACAATATGCTCGGAGGAATTGCAGACATAACATTTGAAAAAGACCTCAAAACAGGTAAAACCTCAGTTTCTTCAGTGTACCTCATACCTACGATCACCCATTACAACGACAGTTTCACAAACGTAAGAATCATTCCTTTAGCCAATTACAACGAAGAGCTTGCTTCGCAGCACGGAGTAAACAGTTCATCATTTACTTACAGTTATATTAATGAATTTTATGCTGAGATGTTTGACGAAAAGCTCAAAGTAAACTACAAAAACTAAAAACAGGCGGCTTAACACTGTGTTAAGCCGCCTGTTTCATTTATGATATTTTCCACCGTTGGATATCTGATAGGCTCTGTAAATCTGCTCGAGCAACATTACTCTCGCCAATTGATGTGGGAAAGTCATTTCAGACATTGAAAGTCTGAAATCAGCTCTTTTTTTCACCTTTTCACTCAAGCCGTGAGATCCGCCTATTATAAAAACAACATTATTGAATCCCTGTAC
>JAXJUJ010000040.1:0-3981 GCA_036309125.1 Acutalibacteraceae bacterium
ACCATAAGCGTATCATTTTCAACGGCAACGGCTACGATGATGAATGGATTAAGGAAGCCACAGAAAAGAGAGGTCTTTTGAACCTTCGCACAACACCGGATGCTATTCCGCATTTGCTCAACAAGAAAAATGTGGATATGCTTACAAGCCATAAGGTATTTTCAGAGGCAGAACTTAAATCTCGATGTGAAATCACTTTGGAAAACTACTGCAAGACGGTTACAATCGAAGCTAACACTATGTCTCAGATGGCTAAGAAGGAAATCTTGCCTGCAATTGAAGAATATACTGCATTCGTCGCATCAGCAGCAGGAAAGAAAAAGGCTCTTGATGCAGAAGTTTCATGTGTATATGAAACCGGAACAGTCAGAAAGCTTTCTCTCCTTTCAGGTCAGATTTTTGAAAAATGTGATGAGCTTGATAAAGTTCTCTGCAAGCTCTCTGACAGTGCAAATGTTGAGCAGGAAGGATATATGATTCGTGATGAATTACTTCCGAAAATGAGCGAACTCCGAGTAGCTTGTGATGAGGCGGAGGTCATTACAGCAGAAAAATATTGGCCGTTCCCAACATACGGAGAATTGCTTTTCGGTGTTAGATAATTGGCAGTAGGTTTAAGAAAGAAGATGATTTTTTATGGAATATAGTGCAGTAAATACAATTTGGGTACTTTTAGGTGCGGCGTTGGTGTTCTTTATGCAGGCAGGCTTTTCGATGTGTGAAGCAGGCTTTACAAGAGCTAAAAATACCGGAAATATCCTTATGAAGAACCTCATGGATTTTTGCATAGGTACACCTTGTTTCTGGCTTGTCGGATTTGGCATCATGTTCGGAGCGGGAACTGGCTTGTTTGGAAGGTTTGATCCGTTTATTATGGGTGATTACAGTCACATTCTTCCTGCTGGTGTTCCGCTGTGGGCATTCGCAATATTTCAGACGGTTTTCTGTGCAACAGCCGCAACAATTGTTTCAGGCGCAATGGCTGAGAGAACGAAGTTTTCTGCATACTGTTTGTACTCAGCAGCAATTTCACTTATCATTTATCCCGTTTCAGGTCACTGGATTTGGGGCGGCGGATGGCTATCCGAGCTTGGATTTCACGACTTTGCAGGTTCAACAGCAGTACATATGGTAGGTGGTGTGTGTGCTTTAATTGGCGCAAAGATACTTGGACCACGTATTGGTAAATATGATAAAAATGGTAAGCCCCGTGCTATCCTTGGTCACAACATCACATTTGCAGCACTTGGTGTATTTATCCTTTGGTTTTGTTGGTTTGGTTTCAATGGTGCATCCACAGTAAGCATGGATAACGATGCAAGTATTGTAAGTGCCGGCAGAATATTCTTCAACACAAATATGGCAGCGGCAGTTGCTTGTTGTACAACGCTGATTTTCACATGGATTCGTTACAAAAAACCTGATGTTTCTATGACATACAATGCAGCACTTGCAGGTCTTGTTGGTATTACAGCAGGATGCGATGCTGTAAGTCCTGTAGGTGCAGCTATAATGGGTCTTATATTCGGTATTGTTATTGTTCTTGCAGTAGAATTCTTTGACAAGGTTGCAAAGATTGATGACCCTGTTGGTGCAATTTCAGTTCACGGTGTGTGCGGTGCTCTGGGTACTATTTTGACCGGACTCTTTGCAACTGGTGTTACAACCGAAAAAGGACTCTTCTATGGTGGTGGCACACATCTTTTAGGTGTTCAGACACTTGGTGTAGTATCGGTTATCGCATATGTTGCAGTGATAATGACTATAGTATTCCTTATAATTAAGCATACAATCGGCCTCAGGGCATCGGCTGAAGATGAAATTGCAGGTCTTGATGTTTCAGAACACGGGCTGGTTACTGCTTATGCTGGCTTTGCAAAAGAGCCTGATGTAATTACCGGGGATGAAGATGAAAATACTGTATATGTTATAGGCGATACTCCGGTAGCTGAAGCGATACCTGTAAAGAAAGTACCGGCATTTGAAGAAGGAACAACTGCTAAATTTACTAAGGTTGAAATTATTTGTAAGGAAGCGAGATTTGAAGCACTTAAAAATGCAATGGTAAAGCTTGGAATAACAGGTATGACAGTATCTCATGTAATGGGCTGCGGTGTTCAGAAAGGAAAGCCGGAGTATTACAGAGGTGTTCCTGTTGAAACAAACCTTCTGCCTAAGATTCAGGTAGATATTGTTGTAAGCAAGATTCCTGTGAGAAGTGTAATTGAAACGGCAAAGAAGGTTCTATACACAGGACATATCGGTGACGGTAAGATATTTGTTTACGATGTTGAAAATGTTGTGAAGGTTCGTACCGGTGAAGAAGGCTACGATGCACTGCAAGATGTTGAATAAGATTTGAAAGGAGCTTTTGTATGGCAGATAAAAAGCAAACTGAAAACTTTGTAAAGAGTATAGATTTTACTGATTTACTTCCTAAAATGCAGGTCAGGACACCGGAGATTGATCCGCTTTATGAGAAAGCATTTCTTGACAGAGATGAAAAACCGGCAAGTGAGTACAATCAGAATACAACGACTCACGATTGATAAAAACTTAAAAGTTAAAAGCGTTTGAGAAAAGAGAAGTAATACGGATAAGCCGGGTATAGCGAGCATGGGATGGTGGAAGCCATGTCCCGGTCCCGTATGAATAACACTTTTCGAGCTGCAATCTGAAAGAAGAAATTTTAGTAGGTGCGCCGTATGCCGTGCGTCAATCGGCAATGTTAATGAGAAAAAATACAGGTGGCACCGCGAGTACAGCAATCGCCCTGTAGAATGCTGAATATTTAAAAATATGACTGTGTTCTATAGGGGTTGTTACTTAGGTGACACCTTTTGTGCGTTTACAAATCCATTTCACGGCACAGCATATAAGTAAAGATTCAGGAGGAATAAATCTATGAAGAGAACAGAATATTGTGGCCTTTTAAGACCTGAACACATAGGAACGCAGCAGATATGTTCGGGGTGGGTTCTTACGAAGCGTGATATGGGCGGAATCATATTTATTGATCTTCGTGACCGTGAAGGCGTTTTACAGGTTGTTGTGGATGAAGGTAAGGTGAGCGCTGATGAGTTTAGCTTAATCGAAAGGCTGCGTTTGCAGTCGGTAGTGTCTATAAAAGGCACGGTCAGAGAAAGAGACGAAGAAACAATTAACCTAAAGATTGCTACCGGAACAATAGAACTTGCTGCAGATAAAATTGAACTTATTTCACAGGCGGACAGTTTACCATATTCGATTGATGACGGAAGTAAAGTTCGTGAAGAGCTTCGATTAAAATACAGATTTTTGGATATTCGCAGACCGGAGCTTTATAACAACCTGAAATTCAGATATAAGGTTCAAAAGGCAACATCGGACTATCTTGACAAGAACGGATTTCTGTATGTTGAAACACCTATGCTTACAAAATCAACACCGGAAGGAGCAAGAGATTATCTTGTGCCGAGCCGTGTGAATCCGGGAACATTTTATGCACTTCCTCAATCGCCTCAAATATTCAAACAGCTTTTGATGGTTGGTGGTGTTGATAAATATTATCAGGCTGCGAGATGCTTCCGTGATGAAGACCTACGAGCAGACCGTCAGCCTGAATTTACGCAGGTTGATATGGAAATGTCTTTTGTAGAACAGGAAGATATCTTAAATCATCTTGAAAAAATGTTTAAGTATATCTATAAAGAGACAACGGGAAAGGAAATACATTATGACTTTCCGCGCCTGACCTGGCAGGAAGCGATGGATGTATATGGCTCGGATAAGCCTGATATCAGATTTGAGTTGCCGATTGTTGATGTTACGGATATTGCAAAAAAATGTTCCTTCAGCGTGTTTAAAAATGTTGCACAAAGCGGTGGCTATGTAAGAGCGATATGTGTAACCGGACAGGCAGACTTTACACGTTCAACCATTGAGAATTTAACCGAAAAAGCAATGGGCTACGGTGCAAAGGGTATGGCATGGATTGCATAT
>JAXJUJ010000041.1:0-8183 GCA_036309125.1 Acutalibacteraceae bacterium
AGCTTCTTCCTCCTATGGAATACGTAACCTCTGACGGATTCAGAGTTCTCGTCGGCAGAAACAATATGCAGAACGATAAGCTTTCGCTGAAGACCGCATCAAAAAGTGATATGTGGCTTCATACGCAGAAATTTCCGGGTTCTCACGTCATCATCGTGAGCGATAACAAGGAAATTAGCGACGATGCAATTGTTGAAGCTGCAGAAATCGCGGCATATCACAGCAAGGCAAGAGATGCAAAGCTTGTACCCGTTGATTATACTTATGTAAAGCATCTCAAAAAGCCTCAGGGTGCACCTCCCGGCAAGGTTATTTACCACGTTTATTATTCCGTAAACGTGACTCCTAACAAAGATAAAATAGATAAAATGGAAATAAAATGATAAAACACCTGTAAAATCCGTAGCGGACTTTACAGGTGCTTTTTTACGAGCAATAAGCTTTGAACTCAGTTTATCTTCTCTTATTTCTTGATTTGAAATCTTTGTTGATATTATCACTCCAGTTTGTCTGCATAGGTGCACACATTCTCACATTGCTGACAACCTGAGAAACTGTGTTATAGAGCACCTCTGTACCCTTGCTGTCAGCGTGATAATTCACAGCCCTGTCGCTTCCTATGCCAAACTGCTTTGCTGTTTCTACGGCATCGATATTAGCGCCTATAAAGATAAACTCCCATCCATATTTTTCCTTCTCTTTTTTTATCATTCTTTTTACTTCATCGCTTGAGAACTGATGACTTGCATTTTCCATTCCGTCGGTTGTAATGACAAACATCGTATTCTGCGGTACATCTTCGGGACGGGCATATTTGTGGATATTTGCAATGTGGCGGATTGATGAGCCGATTGCATCGATAAGTGCTGTACAGCCTCTGACAAAATAATCATCCTCTGTCATCTTATTGACTGAATGAAGCTCCACCCTGTCGTGAACGACCTCAATTCTATCGTCAAAGAGTACTGTCGAAACGTAGCACTTACCGTCCTGATTTTTCTGCTTTTCAATCATTGAATTGAATCCACCGATTGTATCTGCTTCAAGACCTGCCATTGATCCGCTTCTGTCAAGGATAAATACGAGTTCAGTTGTGTTGTTTTTGTTTGTCTTTTTCATAATTAAATCCTCCAAAAAATAAATGTGGTTGTTTGGTTTCTTAACCTTACAACCACATTATAATGAAGTTCAACTATGTTTTGGTCGCTTGTGAAGCGACATTTTTTATATGTTACTTGGATAATATTTTTCCAACAACATACTGGCAATATTTTCAGCTTCAGGATGTTTCCGATTAATCAGCTTAGAATCTCTAATCTTTATAAGTGCTTCTTTACCGCGATTCGATTCAATTATTCTGATGATGCTCGATACCCTCGTTGTCGTTCCTGTTCTTTTGGCATCAAATCCTTTTTGAAATAATTCATCAATCAATTCCGCTTTGCTACCATTCCAATTATAAATAGTTTCAAATTGAGTCAAAATAAACCAACCACCCGCTGCTGTAAAAGAATCTTCAAACTGCTTATCTGTTATCATTTTTAACACTCCTCATCTTTATAGTGTATATATTGTAACACATAAATCGTAGTTTGTATTTAATCAATGAAAATTAATTGTTGGCTGCAAAACTTTCACGCTCCCAACAAGCTCTGATCAAATGCAAACAGAGTTTCGTTGATTTCAAAGATATTATAATTACTGTTTTTGATAAAGTACTCTATAATAACATCAAACTTGTTGCTGTGCGAAAGAGCAAAACCAGCCTTACGAAGAAGCTCTTCAGTTTCACTGAGATTTAATTCAAGTGCTATCGCAAAGGCTATTGCCGTAGACTTCTTCGGTTTATAATTCACGTCATTACGGATTTTTGAAAAGAGCTTACGGTCAATATTAGCTTTCTTGTAACACGCTGAATCGGTAATCCCCTTTTCGTCAATCTTGCGAAGAAGCATCTGTGAAAAACTTTCATCGAGTTCAAAATTAAAGTTCATCATCCCACACGGAGGTGCGGGAGAATAAGGAGCGCACATTTTAGATGCAGGTGACGGTGGCGCATAACAAGGCTCGGAACAGCTTATATTTCCGAACTGCTCTGTACGCCCTCTTCTGATAAGATTCTCGTCCGCATAATTGTTATCAATATACGCTTTAACGTCAGCAAAAAGCTTTGTGCTGAGATTGAAAACACCCGTATCAAAAACAACAAGGTAAACAAGCATATCGTTTTCAAGAAGAAATGAGCCTATTGTGTCAATTGCAACTCTGAGCGCTTCATCTTTCGGGTATCCGTATGCACCCGCTGAAATTATCGGGAATGCAACAGACTCACAGCCTTTTGCTTTAGCTAATTCAAGGGACTTTTTATAGCAGGATTCAAGTTTTTCTTTTTCTCCGAAATTTCCGTCATACCATACGGGTCCTACCGTATGAATAACATATTTACACGGCAGATTGTATCCGCCCGTTATCTTCGCATCACCTGTTTTACAGCCACCGAGAGTTGCGCATTCTTCCAAGAGCCCCCTGCCTGCAGCTGCGTGGATAGCACCGTCAACGCCTCCTCCACCCATAAGAGTTTCATTCGCAGCATTGACAATTGCATCACATTCAATTTTAGTTATGTCCTGACGTATAATCTGAAACGGCATATCATTCACCCTCCTGCAAGTTTTCTGTAATAAATTCAACCGTCTGTCTGACCTGTTCTTCCGGAGTTATGGTCGGTTTGCCGTCGCCCTCCTGCTCACCGTAGCTGCCGAAATAAGCGTGACAACCGCCTTCTATACAAAGCTGACTGAAGTCATCAGGAAGATTCGGCTGATATTTTTTGACCTCTTCCATGTCGTCCCAGAACAAGCCGTCTTCTCTGCCCTGTATCTGAATAACATTAAGGCCACTGTCAGTGAGATCTTCTGTCGAATATGCGGCAAGAAGAATCAGACCTTCAAGCTTATCTGAATTTTTTGAAGCGTAGCTCGCAGCCATTGCACCGCCAAGGGAATGACCTGCGATATACCATTCGTCGATGTTTGTATACTCTGAAATTACATCATCTGCGGCATTAATATCAAAAACAGCGAGATTAAAAGGCATTTTAACAAGCACACAGAAAAAGCCTTCACGTGCAAGTTCTTTCATCAGAGGAGCGTATGCAGTATATTCGACCTTACCGCCCGGATAGAAAACCATACCCCTCTCGGGATTTTTCGGTGTAAAAACCATACAATCATTGTTTTTTTCTATTACCGTAACCTCATTGTCCGAAAAAGTTGCAGCAAGTGCAGTATCGTTAGCACGGTAGTAGTCAGAAACATAAACACCAAATCCTGCACAGCATATAGCTACAACACACAGTAATGAAATAAGAATTATTTTCAGTTTTTTATTCTTTTTCATAAGAACACCTCTTTTTAATGATAGCAGACTTAACGAAATTTTTCAACCTTGACCAGACAAAGATTTGGTGTTAAAATTAATCATCAACCAAAGGAGTTAAACTATGAACGATAAAGGTAAATTCAAAAGGCTCACTGTGATACTTCTGATAGTTTCGGTAGTGATAAGCGTAATCAGCCTTACCTGGGTTATAATATTCAAGGATGCTGACGAATATGAGAGAACCAACAGAGAGTTTTTCGAGCAGACATCTGCCGTAAACAGACACACTCAGGTCACAGACAACTCTTCTGACTCTGACGAGATGTTCAATGTCGAAATAACAGTCCCTGTTTCATTCGTTTTAGAAAACATCAATTCAGATTCACGTCTTACAGATGAGCAGAAGGATATGGGTTTCAAATCCGTTACCTTTGACGGTGAGAGCTCTGTAACATATGTCATCTCAAAGGCAAATCATCGCAAATTTCTCAAAAACTACAGATACGATGTAGTTACTGACCTTGAAATTTCACTCAAGGCTGAATATCCCTACGTAAAATCAATCGACTACAACGATAGCCTTTCTGAATTTTCCGTAAGAGTTGACAGTTCTGCTTACAAGGCTGCTGATGCTCGGTCAATAGCAACTGCAGTTTCACTGCCGTCAATGATATATCAGCTTTACGCTGACGTCGAAACAAAATGTCAGGTATCATTCGCAGATGCTCAGACAAGCAGAGTGATCGAAACAGTTATACCGTAAATCGCAACAAGCACCCGATCACGGGTGCTTGTTTTTTACCACACAAAAGGAATCAGGCGATATTTTACTTTTTGCTTGTATTCAATATATCCCTGAAGCTCCTTTTCAAGGAAAGCTTCCTCAGATTTTATTCTCTTTGCTATTATAAACGGATACGCAAGGAAAACCAAAAATGCATATATTGATCCCAAAACTATCGGCATTGACAAAAACAAAAGTAGTGTCACGCTGTACATCGGGTGTCTGACGATACCGTAAAGACCGGTATCAATCACCTTCTGATTTTCCTGCACCTGAATCGTTCGGCTGAGATAGGTATTTTCTCTCAGCACTTCAGCATAGAGTGCATATGCAATCAGAAAAGCAACAGCTCCGCCAATCGCAACGCCCTTCGGCAAGGTATACCATTCAAAACGGTAGCCGAGCCCCGCTACAACAAAGCCTGTAAGAAACATAAGTCCGCTGAGCTTTACGACAAGACTCTGCTCTTTCTGCTTTTCTTTAGCATCAAGTCTGCTTCTGAGCAGATCGGGATTTTTAAAAACCATAACCAAACCTGCAAGAAACATCGGTACGAAAAGAACACCCATCAGAAGCCAACCGTTGAAAAAGCGGAACGAACCTGCAGGCAGAAAGACAAGCAATCCGACAAGCACAACTCCAACAGTGAATTTAATCACCGCCTGAAAAAGCAGCTTAGGATTTTCTGTTTTCTTTTCTTTCATTTGCGTCACCGCCTTTTCATTTTTGTAATAGAAATTCAGTTAAAAAACAATTATTAATCAGCTGCACTTATGTGCAGAACCATATCGGTTGCCTGTGGTCTGTCGCCGATGTAATATGTACCGAATCGTGTCGCAGTGAATTCATACTCTTCGGAGTATTCACCACTGATCGGATCAAACCATTGATAGGTATAGCTTCCACCCGGAACAAGGCTTCCTACCGTACCTGTTTTTATTCCGCCGTAGAATTTGGTATTTGCCTTCTGCGCTACGGTTTCATCGGTAAACGAATAGAAATATATAACAATTTCACTGTTCTCTTCATTTCCTGCATAAGCGTAATAAACATTGTTTGCAGGTACAAAATATGACTTATTGTCAAACCTCGGGATGAGATTATACCACTCTGTGCTTTCAAGGAAATCTCGCATATATCCGACCTGATATGAGCTCTCATATTCAAGCGCATCCTGCCACGTTGCGTTGATTTTTTCCTCGCTTGTTATTGTGTCAACACCATCTGAGCTGTCGTTTTCTTCATCATAAACATTGAGGTAGCTCCAGGTATCATGACCACCCCAGCCGTAGCCGTACATACCGTTAAGGTATGCTGTCCAGCCTTGCATTCTGGAGCCGAAGTTTTTCGTCCAGAGGTAGCAGTATTGACCTTCGTAGTTAATCGCAGGCTTGCCTTGCGAGTTATACCAGCAGTCTTTTTCAATACGGAAATCGCTTTGCTCCGTTTTTGAAGGATGCCATTGAACAGCGTAGAAATTGTGTGCTTTTATATCTCTGAAGCACGAAGGCATTGCATCCTTAAAATAAACCTTGCATTCATCCGTTGCTCCCTCACCGTTGCCGTAGACAGATGTTGCGCCAACGTTTTCCATATGAGCTGAAAGAGGATGATCATATACATCGTGTTTTGCAATATATTCCGCAACAAGCTTGTACGGGTTATTTTCCAATCCCCATTCGGGATGATTCGTTTCACTCCAATAGAAATCGTTGTCAACCTCCTGACCGAGTGTCCAGACCACGGGATAAGCACCGTATCTTGCAACCCAGTAACGGCAGGCTTTTTCAAGGTAAGCTTTTGCCGAATCGGACGGTTCATTACCGTTGAAACCGCCATTATTTGAAATCAGAGGCTCAATAAAATAAGAGAAGAAAAACTGCGCATTTGCGTGAACAAGACCGTTTTCTGCAATAATACGGAACTTCTCATCGTAGTCATCAAGACCTGCCATATCGTCTTCAGTTATACCGTTTGTGAAGTCAAATTTTGCACCGATAGGTTCACTCTGAAAAACGGTAAAGCCCTGCGAAGCGCGTTTATCACATATTGTTTTAACCATATCAACAGTTTCATCACCGAGGCTCCAATGAGTATCACCGAGCCAGAAAAACGGTGTGCCGTCATCGTAAGTGAAATACTTTTCACCTGCGTTTGTTGTGACAAAGCCATACTTGTAAATATCGTATTCACCGCTGTATTCAGAACAGATAACCTTACCTGTTCTTTCGTTAAGCGAAGAATTGCTTTCGTCTGTGCAGACAGTTCTGAAATACCAGTCACCTGCTGACGGACAAGCAAAACGTACTTTCCAGATGTTACCACCGTCCCAGAATGCAGGGATAGTATAAAGTCTTCCGTTACCCCAGAGATGCAGTTCAACATCAACATCATTGAATGGGTTCGCATATGTTTTTTCGCTCTCAAAAGCAATTTCATTTGCAACCCACGTTTCCGCATTCACTGTCTGTTCGGGATTCTCAATCGGCTCGCCCTCATATTCAATCCACGAATGAGGATTGACCGTTGCAGAAGGTATATCTGTTTCGTCTGTACCTTTGTTTTTGTTAATTAACTTCGCAAAGTAATTTACGACTACGCCCGTAACTTCTTCTGCCATATTTATTATTGCAGGGGTATGTGTCCTGCCCGAAGCATTGGACGGGAGTACAGTAAATGAAAAAATCACAGAAATGCAGAGAAGGACGGAAACATATTTTTTAATTTTCATAAACGCCTCCGAAAGTTTTATTTATTATACTATAACATAAAATTGTATTATTATCAACTGTAGGAAAAGACGAGGTGCAACGTCTGAGACCAGATACCACCGATATTTTATAGACATTATCCTGCGGGCTGAGCAGAAATACGGTTTATAAATACATTTCTCTTTTGGAAAGTTGATATAAGAAAAAGCAGACATTTAACTGCATTAAATGTCTGCTTTTTTATTTTTTGTTATGCGCTTTTCTTTGAGTATCTGTTTGTTTAAAACAATCTCAAAATGTATTAATCAAAGCTTTCACACAAATCATTATATTCAAGCAATGAGAGAATATAGTTTTCCATATCCTCGGGAAGAACGGATACCTCATCCTGACCTACAGCCATATTGGAATATCTATAATAATATACATGACCTTCGTATACCGTAAACTCCGTAGTATGATTATAAAACATTCCGTCTTTGCTATATTGATAGAATCTAACATTATCATCATGACTAATCGGAAGCGTGATAGTTTCAGCTTTGTTAGAGCTGTTTGTTCCGTAACCATTATCTTTATCAAACTGAATTATTCTCTCAAACATTTCCATATCAACATCCGGAATTTCGTATTTTGTATTATTTCCGAAATCAATCTGAACTGTAAAACAATAATTATAATTATTGGGGTCTGCATAATATGAGTGGAGCTCTTCCCATTCATCAACGGGACAATATACAACACTCTGAGCGCTCGTATCCCATGTTGTACTTTCGCCTCTGACAATCCAATTATCCTCAAAAGGATAATAATTGATAGCTTTCGGCAAAGCAAACTGACTGTACACAGGTTTTACTGTGTCAACATCATATTTTTTGTTAAAATGCATGTCCTGCGGAACAAAACCATTCTGATATGTAATACCGTTTATTTCAATAATGTGTGGGTCAAACGGCTTCTCACCCGGTGTTTCGGCAGGTATAAGCCAAGAGAAAAAGAACATGAAAATTGAGAAAAGCATACTAAGAAATCTTGTCATAATAAAAACCTCCAATTAAATATTTACACCCTCATTCTATCACTAACACCAAAAATGTCAACTAAATATTTTTCTTGCAAAAAAAGTGAAATAATCCTACGGATTGTGAAATTTGATACTTCGTATCAAGTGATAGATGATGCCGCTACGCTGTGATAAGTGATGCGATGCGTTCCACTCACGCGCCAAAGGCGTGCATCACAGACGAAGTCTGCATCACGCACGAAGTGCACATCACGTTCCATAAGGAACGCATCACTCAAAAAAG
>JAXJUJ010000042.1:0-16600 GCA_036309125.1 Acutalibacteraceae bacterium
ACGTGAGCGGCTGCTTGTGATAGTAATGCGTTGTCAAACTTCTATGCCCCTTTCAGGGGCTTTGCCTGTAGGTGCCCCTTATAGGGGCTGTGCAAACCACTAGTTTACTAGTGGTTATGATTTATTATCTCTTTTTATACATAACTAATTCAGGGTTTTCTCCGTTTTCTTCATAAGTGCAAACGAGTAAAAAATCCATATTAGCGGCAATACCGAAACAACGGTCGCCACCGAATTCACATTCAAGCTGACTGCCGAGATAGGTTGCGTTATCATCAAGGAATTTTACTGTCTGACCGTTCGGTAGACGGTATTCCATGTTAATATATCCGCCCACAAGTGCATTAAGCTTTTCAACCTTAGGCATTCCGTCGATATGTAAATCATTAAACTCGCTGATAAGTTGTTGCTTGAATTCTTCAAACTTTTCTGCACCGCCGAGGTATTTATACTTCTTCCAATAATCAAGTTTCGGAAGCATATCCTTCATATATGCCCGTACCTGCTCGGGTGTAAACTGCTCATTTGCCATATGTCCAACACAGACATCAATTAAATCGTCCATATCGTGATACATATATTCACCGTCAGCATAACACCATTTGCAATATTCTTCATTGAAAATACCGTCTTTCTCTTTGCTGATGGTTGAATCCTCAAGTGGCATACCGCAACATTGACAGATAAGCTGTCTTGGAGAGCCTAAAAGTGTATTGATAGATACATCAAATAGTTTTGACAACAGTTTTAATGTTTCTGTGTTAGGTATAGTTTCACCATTTTCCCAACGAGACACTGCCTGACGGGTCACAAAAACTTTTTCAGCAAGTTCGTCCTGTGATAATCCTTTTTTAGTTCGCAGTTCAAGTAAAATATCTTTTGTTTCCATATTGTTATCACCTCAGTGTTATTCTATCACTGAATGTTATATTGAACAAGGAACTATCAGTTGCTGTCAGTTCGATAAATTGGAATTTATCGCTCTGTTAGAGATACTTAAAACAACGTTCTTGCAATGACGGCATCCTTAAGTCTGTCTTCCAGATTACAGAAATAATCCGAATATCCGCCTACTCTGACGATAAGATCCCTGTAGCTTTCGGGGTCTTTTCGTGCTTTCAGGAGAGTTTCCCGGTTTGTTGCCGTAACCTGAAGCTGGGTTCCGCCCATTGAAAAATAACCTTTTACCAAGGCTTTGAGTATTGACGCAGGGCAATTCTGATTTACGGACAGATTCGTTACCGCTATGCCGTAAATATCTTTTTGTTCATAACACGCCGCACTTGTAAGCATTGCCGTAGGTCCTTTAACCGCTTTCCCGTTTACAGCAGCCAAAGAATCCGCTACGGGGGTGCCGCCCTTCCTGCCGTCAGGTGTCGGACCTACCACAGAGCCTGCAGAGATATGACGGGTAAACTGGTGTGCAGTCGGAAAGAATCCGAGACCGAGATCGAGCTTTCCCGTGAGGTAATGCTCATAAAATCCGGTTGTGAAATCACGAACGAGTGCATCTGCTTTTTCATCTGCCACACCGTATGAAGGGCAGGAACGAAGCTCGGCAAAAAACTCCGCATTCTCTGATTTTAAAAGCGAGAGAAACTGTTCGGGCGAATAACGTTTTTCGTCAAAAACCAGATGCTTGATGGCAAGCAATGAATCCAACGTGTTGGGTATACCCGAATCGCAATGAATTGAGAAGGTATATCTTGCGCCGCCCTGAAACCAACCTATCCCTTTGTCGATACAATCGTCGATAAAAAGCGTGCGGATGGGAGCAAAGCATTTTCGTGCACGTTCGTTCCAGTAATCATTGATTGTTTCCATCTGATTATCCTGTTCTTTTCGAAGAACTGCAATAAAGTTATTATAAAACTCCTCAAAAGACGGAGAATCGGGAAGGCTTGCATACATATAATCTTCAAATATTTTCAGAACATTGATTTCGTTGTCTGTTCCTCCGGAATATGTATAACCCGCAAACGATGTTTCGGTGCATCCGCCGCCCGCAAATTCCAATGCATCTTCTTGTGTAAGATGCGGTATTCTGCCGCACAGACGCTGACGGATAGCCTTTTCGTTATAAAAAGCAGGCTGACCGCCGCCCTGAAGAATCCTCTTTGCCGAAAGCTCCCATAAAGACTCGGGCATTTCGTCCGTTACCCTGAGCTCGATTAAAGGACGAGCAAGACCGACAGATGCTTCCAGCACCTGATATGTCACGTCGCTGTAGTCGGGACCGAGAGTGACACTCCAGCGATCGTTTATCTGTATGTTTTCCATCATACAGCGAAGCCACGGGCGAAGATCCTCACCCTTGTGATATGGTTCGAGAATCGAATCAAGTCTGCCGACATTATCCCATTCGTCCAGAGAAAGGCAGAAATTAAGAGCAACTATCGCTTCGTATGCCGTTCTTGCAGGAGAAAAAGGAACTTGCTTTAATGCCTGCAAAAGTTCTGTCGGAGCACCCATTTTCGGAAGTGCTTCCAAAACACGCTTATGATAGGTACGTAATCCGTCAACAAGGTCAAGCAACGCCGTTCTGAAATCACTTTCTTCCTTGTCAAGCAGGCGCTTTTCATATTGATTGATACCTTCGCGCAGAATTCTTTTGTAATTAAGCATACTGTGATTCCATTCACCTGCATAAGAATAGCTTTGGGTGAATTGAGTCATAATTTCTGCGGCACGGGGACTTTTTTCTCTGAGCTTGTCCCATTTTATATCAATCTGTGTTGCGTATGACGGAATAACATAAACCTCACAGCCTGTTTTTGTGTCTGTATAAATTCCCGTTGTCAGACCGCTCGGAAAAAGCGGTGAACCTGCTTTATATACAATGGGGCAGGTTTCATAGTAGCGGCGGTATGCACGGCAATATATTTCCGGGAGTGACCCGTTGTCGGATAATTCCAGCAAGCCCGATGCAAAGGGCTCGCCGATATCCGAGAGAAATTCTGCATTTGTATTCATAAATCAACATCCTTCTTTCGAACCAATTATACCACCCATACCAAGAGAAGTGCAATAGTTTTTAGTGATGTTACAGGTTGTCAGGGGTGGTGATTTTTTATACTCCGAAACTTTTACCTATAATCCGTACACCTTTACCCATACTCCGAACACTATTACAATTACATCGGTGGTCTTAAAAACACAAAAAGCACTCGTTTTCAGAGTGCTTTTGGGCATAAATCGTAGCCACAAGTTCAACTGGTGGTTATGATTACCTAGGTTGTATTTAAGGTTTTAATTGCTTCAAAGTTGTGAATTGATTTGTGCCCAGACGCAGATGTTGTCTGTTTTTGCAATTTCTTTGAATTGTAAAAATCCACCGTCCACAAAAACATTATCTGTGTAAGTTACATTTGAACAGAAATTTCCGAACTGAATTCTGCCTTGTGTTGAATTTTTATCAAAGAATTCGCCCGCATCAATCATGTTGTTACAGAAAACAAAACCATTTACATTATCCGATCTGAGTAGCGTTGACGAAATGTCTGTAAACTTGTTTGAACTGATTTCAATATTCGTAAAAACGGCTGTTTCTGCACTTTTGCCTGCAATATTTGTGCCGATTTCAATTGTAGAACCCCAATCGCTGTAATTACACTTTTCAAAGGTGTTGTTACGGATTATCAGGTTATCAACGCCTGTGCCTTCCTGCCAGAGAGTGGGTTCAATATCCATGACAACTTTTATTGCCTGTGCCATAGTTTTATAAAATCTATTGTTCTCACAAAGTCCGTTTGAAGATTGAAGAAGCAGACCTCTTGCTCTGTTTTCGTGGAAATAATTGTTCCTGATAACATAATTGCTGCTGTCACATTCCGTACTGTAAGCAACAAAACCTTCTGAAACACTTTCGGATAAGTTTTCGACAACAACTTCTTTTGTTATTCCTTCAAGTGCTTTCACAGAAATAATTTTTGCAGTAAATTCTGTATTCTCAAACTTTTTATTTTTAAATGCAAGAACATCGCCTTCGCTTAATCTCATTGCTGAAGCAATAAGTGTAAGAGTGTTACCGTTTACTGCCGAAACATAGCCAAGACCGTCGTGGACATTAATGGCATCGTCACCCATTCCGCTTATGTCGCAGCCAGAAATATTGAAGCAACCATCGGTATTCACAATGTGAATAGCATCAGCAGTTAAAGACACACATCGTTTATCTTTATATTCGGGATTTACACCGATAAAGCTGTTGATAATCTGAAAATGCGAACAATTGTCCTCACAAATATATGCCATACCGGGACTTCCGTAAATGCTGACATTGTCAAATGTTATGTTCTTGCTCTGATTTCTGATACTGAAAATTGTCCCGTCATAGATATAGTGCCTGAGAATATATGTTTCACCATTCTCGAAATTATCCATACAGCCGTTATGAGCAACACGCAGGGTGTTATCCGCAATCTTCTGAACGGATTTTATGCTCGTTGCATCCTGATAAAGATAATTTTCTTTTGATGAATATTTTGCACCGAATGTGTATGTTTCGGGGTCGCATTGCGTAATCGCCATAAGGCGGTTATTTTCATCGCAGTATTCTGCATCTTTGAAAACAAGGTCAAGGGTGTGAGTGTCAGCATTACTATTTTGGACAGTGACAATTGAAGCGAGGGGACTTTCTTCCCAGTTCCAGTCAAAATTAAGGTTGCGGATTTCAACACAGTCGCTGTTTCTGATAAAAAATTTATAACCGGTTGATGAGAAGATGAACGTTGCATCGTTTCCTTCAATCAGCAAATCTGTGCAGTTGTTAGCATCAAGACCATTGATGCTTTTGAAATAATATGTACCATTGTCGATAACAAGTTTTGTCTGCGGATTTTGTGAACAGTAATTAAGTGCATTCTGAAAAGCGGTGAAATTATCTTCATTACTTTCCGAAAGCCCGAAATCAGAAGCATTAACCTCTGTCAGCTTTTCACTCTTCGGTCGTTGAATATAGAATTTTATTCCGTTTGCACCGTTTATCTCATCTGCAGTTCTGTTTTCGCTTAAATTATCAAGCACTTCAACAAGTACGTCAGGTTTTTGGGGTACTGTTACAGATGACGTGAACAATAATAATATTGAAGCAATAAATGAAACTAATTTCAGAAGCATCGAATCTTCCTTTCAAATTCTTATTTGTCGAGGTGATTATACCACCCACACCAACAAAAAGGCAACACTTTTTTGTGATGTTATAAGTGGCAGGGAAAGTGATTTTTATACTCCGTAAAACTTTAGCATACTCCGTAAAACTATTTACCTGCACTCCGTATACGATTACCCATACTCCGTATACGATTACACTTACGAAACTGCCCAAAAAATGAAAAAAGCACTCGTTTTCAGAGTGCTTTGAGTTATAAAAAAGACCGAAACCCCTATAAATCAAGGAATTTCGGCTGTATTACCTAAGTTGTACTTAGGTGGTCGGAGTGGCGGGATTTGAACCCACGGCCTCTTGGTCCCGAACCAAGCACGCTACCATCTGCGCTACACCCCGTTGACGCTTGATGATTATATACCATATCACTGATAAAATCAAGTCTTTTTTGATAAAAATTTTAAATAAATTATCATTATTTACAAAAAGATAAGATTAATCTTGTTTAATAGGTAGAGTTCTATTTACTTGCACTTTTTGCACTTTTACTTTATAATATAACAGTTAAGTTATAATAGTTATACTATATTCTTTTTCGGATAGGTTAAATGTGTAAACAGGAGGACAAATTATGAAACGTAAGATACTCGCGGTGATAGTTTCATTGATTTTGATAGTAGGGGCTGTTTATCCTGCTTTGACTGTTGCAGGAGCTTGGGATGGTTCTATGTCAACACCTTCAATTTCGGGAGGTGTGTATCAGATCGGAACTGCGGAGCAGCTCGCTTGGTTTGCTAATGCTGTAAACAGTGGAACAAACTCGATCAAAGCTGTATTGACTGCAGATATCGAATTGAATTCACCCGGTTCTACTGCAAATCAGTGGACTCCTATCGGCACAACGGAGCATCCTTTTGAAGGTTCGTTTGACGGTGCAGGTCACACTATCAGCGGTCTTTATATTAATACAACGGCAAGTAACGTAGGTCTTTTCGGTAAGGTACTTAATACTGCAGATGAGGGCAAGACGGAGAGTGTTGCACCTGAGTTTATTGTGTCAAAAAAGACGATTCTTATCAAAAACCTCAATGTGACAGGAGCCAATATCACAGGTCATCAGAATGTCGGAGGTATCGTTGGTAACAGTGACGGTGCGGGTATCAAGGATTGTTACTTTGAAGGTAGCGTTAAGGGTACATATAACAGCGTAGGTGCGATTGTAGGTCTTGCAGCGACAGAGACGGTTGTTATACAGTGCCATTCGTCAGGCAGTATAACGGGTGAGCAGAGAACAGGCGGTATTGTTGGTTATGCAAACGGTAATGCCGTTGTGTCAAAGTGTTACAGTGATGCTTCTGTTTCAGGCACAAGAAATGTCGGCGGACTTGTCGGAACTCTTTCGGGTGCAAACCTTGTCGGAAGCTTTTTCCGAGGTTCAGTTTCTGCGGATAACAGAGTCGGTGGACTTATCGGTTACTCAACGATGAGCGTAGTACGCGGTGTTTATGCTATTGCATCTGTTAACAGTGCAGGTGCAGACAAGGGCGGCGCTGTAGGTATAATCTTCGGCGGTGAGCATACAAGTGTGTTCTATTGCTATGAGTATTCAAAATGTGACGGCCCTGTAGGAATAGGACGTACGCTCGATGAATTATACACAGCAGATTTCGTCAGAGAGCTTAATAAGGCTATGCCTTACTTCAGCTTTGACTACACTGAGATTAATGACGGCTTCCCTGTTATTGTATGGATGCTTCAGTCTGATGTGTGGACAGGCGAGCTTGAAGTTCCGGTTAAGAACGATTCGGGTTATTACCTTATTTATAAGCCGTCAGAGCTTGCATGGTTTGCAGGACTTGTAAACGGTACGATCCCCGGTGTGCAGGCTAATCCTTCAGCTAATGCCGAGGTTATGGATAACATTCTTTTCAACATCAATGTCTATGACGACTCGATGGGACTTATGGAATGGACACCTATCGGCACTTCGAGTAAGCCGTATAGAGGTTCCTTCAAGGGCGGCGGATTTAACATTGCTGGTGTTTACACAACTGTCGATGCTACTGAAGACGGTAAAAATATCGGTTTCTTCGGCTATGTCGGCTCAGGTGCGCAGATTGATAACGTTCTTATTATGGACGGTCTTATCTGCGGTATTGAAAATGTCGGTGGTATCGCAGGGTATGTAATGGGTGCACAGGTTTCAAACTGTGTTTCAAACAGTGAAGTCCGCGGTGACAAGGCTGTCGGTGGTGTTGCAGGTAATATCCTTTCCGGTGCAAAGATTATCGGTTGCGGTATGATTGGTTCAATCAATGCAACAAACACAACGGGCGATCAGTCTTTTGTTCAGAATATCGGTGGTGTTGTAGGTTACAATAACCGTTCAGAGGTTAAGAAGAGCTTCTCTTATTCAGATATCAATGCGGCAATTGCAAGATATGTCGGCGGTGTTGTAGGTAATAACGTAGGCGGTACAATTCAGAATTGCTACAGCACATCAACAATTACAGGTAACACAAACTGTGGTGGTCTTGTCGGTTACTACAATCAGGGTTCTATCTCGAAATCATACACGGCAGGTAAGGTAACTGCAGCTTCACTTTCAGGTATAGCTTTCGGCCAGATAACAGGTACGGGCATTTCAGAGTGCTTCTATGACTCGGCTTATCTTACTATTTCAAATACAATTTCAGGTGCTACAGCCAAGACAACTGCTGAAATGTCAGGCACAAGAGCAATCAATGCTATGGGTCTGTACACATCAGAGTGGAGATTCCTTAATGATGATGAATATTTCTACTACTATCCACAGATCAATACAATGGCATATGCAGCGTCAAGAACAATCAAGGAAACTTCAAAAGAAAGTGTAAGACGTGTTCAGCCTCAGTACGTTGCGAGAGTTGAAATTGACGGTAGAATTGACACTTATTATGAATCTCTCGACGATGCACTTACATACGCATCTACAACAGCATCAACAGTCCTTCCGACAGTTTATCTCGTCCGTGATTTCGAGCTTGCAGAAACACTTGATATTTCATCGACAATAGGTCTCTTCGGAGAGAATGGAGCAATGCTCAAGAGAGCAGATGGCTTCAAGGGAACGTTGATCAATGTCAGTGGTAAGCTTACTATCGGCTCAGCTGTGTACGGTTTTGATGATTCTCCCTCATTCTATATTGACGGTAACGGAATTGAAGAAACTGCATCTGCAATTACTGTAGGTAAGTACGGTGTTCTTACGATCGAAGACGGTGTACAGATTCAGAATTTCAAAACAGTTCCTCTTACAGCAGCGACAGTCCGTGGTGCTGTCATCAGTGTAACAACCGGTACGGTTGATGTTAAAGGTGGTACTTTCTGTCAGAACATCTCGAAATCAACAGGTGGTGTGATTTACAGTGACGGCGGTATCGTAACGATAAGTGATGGCACTTTCAGAGGCAACGAAGCAACTCAGGGTGCAGCTATTTACAATAATGACGGTACGCTCACAATCACAGGTGGTAATTTCAACGGAAATATCGCAAGCGGTAAAGGTGGTGCATGTGCGACATACGGCCTTTACGGCGAGACGACTATTGCAAACTCTGCAAGCTTCGTCGGAAATCAGGCTACTGACGGTGGTGCTTTGAGTGCTGATTATTACGGTAAAATAAACATTGATGGCGGTTCATTTACCGGTAATGTGGGTTATGATGCAGGTGGTGCTGTTTTTGTCAATGAAAATTCAACCCTCAATCTCACAGGCGGATATATCGCTCAGAATGTTTCAAACAAGTCAAAGGGTAACGCTGTTTACAATAAAGGCTTATTAACCATGAAGGGTATGGCTCAGATTGATTCATCAAACGATGTTTACCTTGAGACAGATAAATATATTACAGTAACAGACAGACTTGAGTGTGCAGGTTATGCAGCGGTCATCACACCTCAGGCATATGCAGAAACACGTCAGGTGCTCGATGGTGAGGCTATGGGTACGGGCTATGCAAAGTTTGGTGTTACAAATACAAACTGGTATATCCTCGCAAACGGCAAGCTTACAAGTCTTGCGACAAAGACTGTTGCAATCGTAAGTAAAGAGAATGCATACTCAGTTCAGTTTACAACTCTTATAGACGCTGTTGAATCTATCAAGGCTGGCGAGGTCGGAATCGTTACTGTTGTCGCAGACAACAGCGTAACAAAGCCGATTACTGTCAAAGGTGATGTAACAATTACCTGTGACGATGCAACTTTTGTTTCAATGCGTGCAGGTGCATTCAACGGAGTTATGTTTACTGTTGAAAACGGAGCAGTGCTCAGACTTGGTGATCACGTTGAAAATGTTGAGCAGCAGGCACAGAAGGACTATGCTGCAGGTACACTTACAGAGGGTCAGATGATTCTTGACGGTGGTTACGGTCATACAGGTGTTGTCGGTGCAGCAGCTGTTGATGTCAAATCAGGCGGTGAGCTCCATCTTTATGATGATGCAATCATCCGTAATTTCAAAAACACCACATCAAGTGCAATAACTGTTTCGGGTAAGATGTATATGTACGGCGGTACTGTATGCAATAACATTTCAACTTATGGTGGAGCTATCTATGTAAAGACAGGCGGCGAACTCAACACAATGGGCGGCGTCATTTACGGAAATACAGCGACAAACGGTGTAGAGGCAGTTTATTCAGAAGGCAAGGTTGTCAGAACAGTCTGCTCATATGATTACTACTACATTGAGCACGTTTACGATGCTGAAGGAAATTACGTTGAAACAAAAGATCCTGTTTTATTTTCAACAGTAAGCACCGATATCTTCATCAAGCCGGGCGAAACGGTTTATCTTGCGAATAATCTCATTTATTCAGCTACATTAAAAGAGAAAACCAATATCACAAACACAACGGGTGTTCCGACGCAGGACACAATGAAAATGAGTCCGATCACCATTGATATGCCGAAGTACACTCTGGGCTCAATCGTGCTTACGGGTGGAAATGTTGCAGGTGTTTCAGCTGCATTTGAAACCAAGCAGTACGGTTATCATATTCTTACAAACGGTACACTCGGTATTAACAAGCTTATTCCGAAGTCTACTTCAGGACTTGAGGTTGATACTCAGAAAGCTTTGATTTCAGGCCTGAACCTTGATAATCTTACTGTTGGCAACTACCTTCAGAAGTTTGAAAACAGTTCAACACTTATCAAGTTCTACAGCCCGAAGAGCAGCAGAGTAGCACTTAAAAACAGCGATAAGCTTACAACAGGCTGTTACATACAGCTTCGTGACAGCAACGATACAAGCAAGGTTATTGATACTGTGACTATCGTTGTTTACGGTGATACAAACTGTGACTATTTAATTGACGGTCAGGACTCAGTTCTTATAAACGCAATTGCAGAAGGTCTGCTGACAGCAGATAACGCATCGACTGCAGTTTTAGAGGCTGCAGACGTCAACTTTGACGGCCAGGTCAATGCAATTGATGCTGAGCATACTGATATGAGTGGTCTGTATCTTCAGACGATAGGACAGAACAAAGCATAACTAAATAAATCCGCCCGACAGGGCGGATTTAATCTTAATAACGGAAAGTGATAAAATGGGAATTTGTTATATTGTATCGGCAGGAGAAATGTACGGGAAAATACCACCTCTGAATTCTGATGATTTGCTTATGGCGGCAGATGCAGGATATATGCATTTGGAAAAGTCGGGAGTTGAACCACATATTCTTCTTGGTGATTTCGACTCAATGGATGTCCCGGAAAATAAAGATGTGATTATACATCCCGTAATGAAGGATGACACGGACACAATGCTTGCAATCAAGCTTGGGTTTGAAAAAGGTTATAATCAGTTTGTGATTTACGGTGCGCTCGGTGGAGAAAGAACTGATCATACTATAGCAAATCTGCAGAGTCTGGCTTATATCGCAGTGAATGGCGGTGTTGGTACGCTCGTCGGAAACGGTGAGCTTTTTACGGTTATCAGGGATAGTGAAATTACAATTGAAGCAGTACAAAAGAAGACATTTTCTGTTTTCGCTTACGGAGGCAAGGCAGAAGGTGTGACAATTGAAGGTTCGCTTTTCGATATTGAAAATGCTGAGCTGACACCTTTCTTTCCGTTGGGTGTGAGCAATAAGTTCAAAGAAGATAAGGTGCGTATCAGCGTAGAAAAAGGATATCTCTTAATTGTTTACAGCAAATAAAAATCGGGGTTACTTCTAGAGCAAGTAACCTCGATTTTTTTTATTTCTTAAGTTTTGTTTCGAAGCAGAGCCAACCGCAGCTTTCGTGTCTGCCGACAACCTCGAATCCGTATTTTTCAAATGCATCAAGAACGTCCTGCTCACGTGTATCGATGATACCTGATGTGATGTAAATGCCGTCCTCTTTGAGGAATTTGCCTACATTTTCAGTAAACATAACGATGATATCTGCAACGATATTTGCAACAACAACGTCGTATTTACCTGTAACCTTGTCTGTAAGGTTGCCTTCAAAAACTGTAAATTTCGGCTCTTCGAAGCCGTTGATTGTACCGTTTTCTTTTGCAGTTTTGACAGCAAGAGCATCGATGTCAACGCCTGTTGCACTCTTAGCACCGAGAAGAAGTCCTGCAATGCCGAGAATACCGCTTCCACAGCCGATATCAAGTAATTCAACGTCAGGATTTATATGTTTCTCAAGTGTTTCGAGGCAGAGTCTTGTTGTATCGTGACCACCGTTGCCGAAAGCGAGACCCGGTTCGATGTCGAGAACTATTCTGCCGTCTGCATTGTATTCATCCTCCCAGACGGGACGGATGAGAAGCTTATCACCGACAGGAAGGGGCTTGAAATATGCTTTCCAGTTGTTTTCCCAGTCCTGATTTCTGCAGATGCTCAGGTCGATTTCGTGAGCGATTCCTTCTGCATTGTAACGCTCTGAAAGAAATGCAACAGCCTCGGCAGGGCTTTCCTCAGGAGAAATGTAAATATGGACAACTGCCTTGCTTCTGTCCTTCTGAAGAAGGTCCTCGTCGATGAGGTCGATGTGTGCGATTTCCCATGCAGCCTCTTCAAGGTCGCTGTAGTCTTCGATGTAAATTCCGTAGGGGACAACCATCTGTGCGATGTCGCCCGCCTTGTCTACGTCCTTTGTATTTACGTTAATTTTAACTTCTGTCCATTCCATAGTATAACCTCTTATAATAAATCAGCTTTCGGTTTGGTTTCCTTTAAGCCATGGTTGTAAAGCTTTCTGTTGTCAAGTGCCCACTGACGGGGAGTGAATTCACCGGGTTCAGTTTCTGATACAGCCTGTGAAATTTCATAAACACGTGCATCAAGTAAGTCAAGCTGTGAAAGAATTTCAGCCTCAAGAAACATCGGTCTGACAGCTGCACCGAATTCCGGTTCACCGTGGTGCGAAAGAACCATATGCTCAACGAGCATAAGAAGCTCCTTGTCAATTCCGAGCTCTTCACCGATTTTTTCGATGTTCATAGCACCTCTTACAAGGTGACCGATGAGTGAGCCTTCGACTGTATAGCCTGAGACAACACCTGTTTTGCTAACGTCAAACTCCTGGATTTTTGCAACGTCGTGGAGAATAACTCCTGTGTAAAGAAGTTCTCTTTCAAGGCTCGGATAAATGTCGCAAACAGCCTTTGCAAGCTTGAGTATTGAAAGTGTGTGATAAAGCAGACCACCGCGTATTGCGTGGTGAAGCTTGAATGCTGCAGGCCAGAAAGTGATCTTTTCTTTGTTCTGTTCAAGGATTGTAAGAGTCAGCTTTTTAAGCTGTCCGTTTTCAAAACGGCTTACTGTATCAAAAATGTAGTCATACATCGCTTCTCCGCTGTAGTCAGCGCTCGGCACGAAGTCTTCCATACGTACACCGTCACTTTCAAGCGCAGGACGTACACGGTCGATGCGAAGCTGAGGCGCATCGTTAAACATTGAAATTGTTCCTCTGATTTTGATCAGGGTGTTGAGCTTGATATCACCGTGAAACTCTTCTTTATAGTCCCAGAGTTTTGCACCTATTTCACCTGAGCTGTCTGTAAGAATAAGATCAAGGAAAGGCAAACCTTTTGCCGTTTTTTTGACTTCAAGACTTTTGACAAGGCAGAAGCCTTCGACTCCGCCATTTTGGTTAATTTCTGTAAAATTCAAACAAATCCCTCACATTCGATGAGAATATAAATAATTATATCATATATACATTATAAATAAAAGAGATTTTTCTTGCAAATAAGTTCCCTGTATGATAAAATTTTTCTATAACGTTATTTAAGAGGTTTTATTTATGGCAAAGAAGAATCATTTTTTTGCAATGCTTTCAAGAATGAAATATATTAATCGTTGGGCGCTTATGAGAAATACTCACGATGAAAATATCAGTGAGCATTCACTTGAGGTTGCTACGGTTGCTCACGCACTCGCTGTCATTCACAATACGCGTTTCGGCGGAAATATAAATTCTGACCGTGTTGCTGTGCTCGGTGTTTTTCACGATGCACCCGAAATTCTGACAGGCGATATGCCGACTCCTATCAAATATTACAGCAAGCAGATTCAGGAGGCTTACAGTCAGGTTGAGGACGATGCCTGCAATGCACTTCTTGATATGCTTCCTGATGATCTGAGAGAGCAGTATGCTCCTTACTTTATCAAGCGTGAAGAGGACCGTCAGCTCTGGAAATTTGTTAAGGCGGCCGATAAAATCTGCGCTTACACAAAGTGCATTGAGGAAGCAAAGGCAGGTAATCACGACTTTGACAAGGCGGCAAAAACTAACTATAAGAGCCTTGAAGAAATTGATATGCCTGAAGTAAAATGCTTTATGGAAGATTTTCTCAAGAGCTATAGTCTGACTCTTGACGAAATGAATTGAAAGATTTAGTCATATTCAATTGACATTTATGTAAAATAATATATAATCTATTTGTAAATTTTAACTATTGAGAGGTAATAACATGAGTAAGTACACAAAGGAAGACATCCTCCGTCTGGCGAAGGAACAGAATGTTCGTTTCATAAGACTTCAGTTCACAGACATTCTCGGCTGCATGAAAAACGTTGCTATTACCATTAACCAACTTGAAAAGGCACTTGATAACGAGTGTATGGCAGACGGTTCCTCAATCGAAGGTTTTGTCCGTGTTGAAGAGTCAGATATGTACCTTTATCCTGACTACGATTCTTTTGTAGTGCTTCCGTGGGACCACGAGAGATACGGTACAACAGCAAGACTTATCTGTGACGTTTACAATGCTGACAGAACTCCGTTTATCGGCGACCCGAGAAACGTGCTTAAAAGAGCTATTGAAAAGGCAGATCAGATGGGTTATAAGTTCAACGTAGGTCCTGAGCTTGAATTTTTCCTTTTCCATACAGATGAAGAGGGCAGACCTACAACTAAGACTCATGATAAGGGCGGCTATTTCGACCTTGATAACGTTGACCTTGGCGGTAACTGCCGTAGAGATATGTGTATCGCACTTGAGGAAATGGGCTTTGAAATCGAAGCTTCTCACCACGAGTGTGCAGAAGGTCAGCACGAAATCGACTTCAAGTACGGCGATGTTCTTGAGGTTGCAGATAAGGTTATGACTTTCAAATATGTTGTTAAAAAGTATGCACAGCTTCACGGTCTTTATGCTACATTTCTTCCGAAGCCTATTTACGGTATCGCAGGTTCAGGTATGCATACAAATATGTCACTCTTCGATAAGGATGGCAACAATGTTTTCTGCGATCCTGACGGAGAGTACGGTCTTTCAAAGACTGCACTCCGGTTCATCGCAGGTATTATGAAGCATATCAAGGCTACAACAGCTATCAACAATCCGCTTGTTAACTCATACAAGCGTCTTGTCCCGGGTTATGAAGCTCCTGTTTATATTGCTTGGTCAGCTTCAAACCGTTCAGCACTTGTACGTGTGCCCAAGGCAAGAGGCAAGGGAACACGAGTTGAGCTTCGCAGCGCAGACCCTGCTTGTAACCCGTATCTTGAAATGGCACTCTGTCTTCTTGCAGGTCTTGACGGTATCGAAAAGGGTTATATGCCGCCGAAGTCAACTGTCAAGAATATCTTTGATATGACACCTGAAGAGAGGGAAGCAGACGGAATTACATCTCTTCCGGGTTCACTTGAAGAGGCTGTAGATGCTTTCGAAGCAAGTGATTTTATCAAAGAATCTCTCGGAGATCACGTTTATACAAAGTTCATCGAAGCAAAGAGAAAAGAATGGGAAGGTTACCGTACATCAATTTCTCAGTGGGAAATCGATAACTACCTTGCTAAATATTAAAAATCAAGGAGTCGCTAAGGCGACTCCTTTTTATTATTTAAGGTAAATGATAAAAAAGTAAAACTGAATTTACAGAGTGTAAAACAAGACTGCTATGATAAGAATCAAGATAACAAACAACGAACTCCGAACAGGAGTCAAAAAGAAAGGATGTATTAAAATGAAAAAAAGAATGGTAAAAACAATCGTAGCAGTTATGATGGCTCTCACAGTGATGTTGCTCTGTATGCCGATGTCTTTGGCAGCACCTGCAAGTGGTGAATGTTCAGAAAATATCAACTGGACTTTTGATGATTCAACAGGAACACTTACCGTTTCAGGCGAAGGTATACTTGACTATTACGAGCTTGACGAAGAAAAGGGTATCTCAGTGGGTACAAACCCGTTTGCTGATTTCTACAACGAAATCGTAGTGCTTGAAGTAAATGAAGGCGTAACAGAAATCGGTCTTGAGGCATTTAAGGATTGTAAAAATCTTGTAACAGTTAATCTTCCTGAAAGCCTTGAGGTAATCGGCGACGGCGCATTTCAGGGTTGCACAGCGATTGAAGAAATCACGGTTCCCGGCGGCACAAGTCTTAGTTGGAATGTATTTATGGGATGTACAGCTCTTAAAAGCGCAAGGTTTGAAGAGGGTGTAACAGCTATTCCCTGGTACACATTCAAGGATTGCAGCAGCCTTGTATGGGTACATATTCCTGAAAGTATGGAAAGCATTGAAATGAATTCTTTCCAGGGTTGCGGTACTCCTTCATTTGCATTCGCAGGTACAGAAGAACAGTTTAAAAATATTGAAATCATCAATGAGGACGGAATTGAATACTTGTACTATACTGAAACAGATCGTGAGGGTTTAATTTTTGATGATGATGGTTACATAGGTACAACAGGTTATGCTGAGGATGATAATTCAATGGTTATTATCTGTGTTGCAGCAGGTGCTGCTGTGGTACTTGCAGCTGCAGTGATCATCATTGTGATCAGAAAGAAAAAGAGCAAAAACACAAATAAAGACGAAGATAAAAATAAAGAATATCTGACATACTGAGTAAAAGTGAAAATCCCTGCAGACAAATGATATGCACCCCAAAAGTTAGACACTTTTGGAGGTGCATATTTTTTATGGCAAAGAAAGGGTCAATACAACAAAAATATAGTGCAGAGTTTAAAATATCTGTTATAATGGATATGCG
>JAXJUJ010000043.1:0-4335 GCA_036309125.1 Acutalibacteraceae bacterium
ACTAACAAGAATCTGCATTTTTCCGTCGGTTATGGTATAAAAATCCCATTCCTTACGGCTCATGATGCCTGTTTTGACATAATCTCGGTTATATGTAAAAACATTTCTTTTTGCCCAGCCTTTGGCAAGCAACTTGCCGTCAGGTGAAAGAAGCGGAGTTTCTTCGGTATATTCAATCTGCTTTGATTTTTCTTTCCAATCTTTGAAAGGCACATAAGTTCTTTTTATTTCACTACTCATTTTCTACACCACTCTCTGCAGTATTTAAATCATAAATTCCGAAACAAGCCTGCAATATTTTCACACAGGTTAAAACGAATAAAAATTTATAACTCAGCGTAAATATCGGTCATAATCATGGCAATATCTCGTTTGGTCTATACTGAAAAGTTCAAACTTTTTTCAAACTTTCCGTTTTCATCAAGAACAGCCTGTATAATTTTCAAACAACTCTCATCCGAAAAAATACATCTAACTTTTTAAGGCGAAACGCTGTTGAAGGATTATTTGTACTTACATATTCAAAACACATAGTTTTCTTCTTTTTACTTATCCTTTATTGATAACAGGCAGACATTCTCGACTGTTGTTTCACTGTCCCAACGGATATGTGTCACATTCTCATCCCCGTCATAAAAGACGGGGAATTTGAAATTGATACACTTTAACAGTCTGCCATTGGGTTGCTCTTCTTTGAATATCTCAACACTCTCAATGAAGGTATTGAGAAACTTCTTTTTCTCAGCATCAGTAAACTCTTTGTACATTGTACCATAATAATGCAGAAAAAGATAGACATTTTCACCTGATATTTTTTCTTCTTTGATATTTGCTATACGGGACTGCAATTCTGTTATTTGTTCTTCTACAACCTCTATCTCATCATAGAAGTCATAAAGTCTGTTTTGCATATCCTGATACTTTTTATCATAATGCCTGTCTGTGACATCAAGGGTATCCATTTGTGATGCAAGCTTTCTTTTTGACATAACAAGCTGATTGAGTTGCTTTTTGAATACTGCGAGCTCTTCTTCAAGACCTTCTGTGCTTACTCTTGTGTTTATCTTTTCACACAAAGCTTTTTCAAATTGAGGATTAGATACAAGCCTTTCAATAACTTCTTCAACTGCTCCGTTAACAACAGTCTGATTCCATTGTCTGTGATAATCGCATTTGTGTCCGTCAACCTTCATACGATGCTTACAAGCATAATAAAAATGGTCTTTATAGATTGTCCCGTCAGGCTTTTTCTTTCGGTTAATGTTACCGTACATTGCCGCACCGCAAACAGGGCAGCGAAGCAATCCTGACAATAAATGCTCGTGGTCGAGATTGTATATCTTCTCTCGTTTAATACCTAATTTCTTTCGTTTCTGCTGTGCCAATTCCCAATCTTCAACAGATACAATGGCTTCGTGTATACCGTCATAAACAGGATATTGTTCTTGCTTAACTATATGATATTCGTTTCGGGTACCGTTAATCTTTTCAGTTTTACGCCTGCCGAATGCTATCTTTCCGCAATAGACAGGATTCTGTATAACCAACTTTATGAAATGTGCAGAAAAGGTATTTAATGTACCATTTTGTCTTGGCTTTTTAGCAATGCCATGTTGGTTGAGATATTTAGCAATACCATTTGCACCCATATTTGTATTTATATATTTATCAAATATAATGCGTATGGTTTCAGCCTCATCTTCGGCAATCTTCAATTCACCCTTTTCAAGATAATATCCGTAAGGGGCAAAACCACCGTTCCATTTACCTTCTCTTGCCTTTTGCTTTCTGCCTTCCATAGTCTGAACAAGAATATTCTCACGCTCAATTTCAGCAACAGCTGATAAAACGGAAATCATCAGCTTACCGCTATCCTTTGAGCTGTCTATACCGTCCTCAACACAGATAAGATTTGCACCGTAATCCTGCATAATCTGTAATGACGAAAGTACATCAGCGGCATTTCTACCGAAACGGGATAGCTTGAAAACTAACACATAATCAATACTGTCTTTGCCACTTGCGATGTCTGATAACATTTGCTGAAACTCAAGTCTTCCTCCAATGTTTTTACCTGATTTACCTTCATCACTGTATTCACCTGCAATATGCATCTCCTGATACTCAGCATATTTACGGAGCTTTTCTCTCTGTGCATCAAGACTGAAGCCCTCAACCTGCATTGATGTTGAAACACGGGTATAGATATAGCAATTTAATCGTTTCATATATTTTCAACTCCTTATAATTTTACATTGTGATTATATTTTTCTTTCGTATATTCGACAAATGTGTGAGGCAGGATAAACCCGCCTCACACTACTTTTAAGCTGTTTTCTTACTTCGGATTTCAATATCATCCTTTGGTATCTTGTCGCCGTATTTCTCAATCATATCTGCAAGGAAATCTATCATTTGGTCAAATGCGATTTTCTGTTCTTTGGTGAAGGTTGAAACATCAGGAATATTAAACGTACATTCTCCTTTTATATCGCTGATAGTTTTTACAAAACCATCCTTTATGCTCTCATATAAATTTATAATTCTGCTAATCAATACGCATCACCTCGCATCTCTATTACGCTGTCGCTGAAGATACTTGTAATAGTGATCACAGGCTTTCAGTACGAAATCTTCAAAGTCTTTATCCTTAACCTTAGGTGCAACTTTTTGCAGCTTCTCCATAGATACTTTAAACATAGGCTTCTGATTTGCCTTATCTTCCTGCATAATGGTTTCAATATCATCGTCAGAAAGATTTCCTGTCTGACTTAATTTTTTGAAACGGACAGCCTGTGAAAGAGATGGTGTTCTGTCTTCAACCTCAATGGCACCGAGAAGAGCATACTGTTCCTCGTCGGTAAGGTATGAAAGCTCAACCGCAGGTGTGAGTGCGATTTTTTCTTCATCAACAAGATCAAGTAATTCGGGGATGAGATAAGTCAGACGAATATAACGTTGAATTTGTCTACCACTGTCTGTGTCTGAAATTTCATCTCGTGACTTGTGGCCAACTTGTCCACAAGTGATACCCTGATGCTTCATTGCTTCAAGTTTCAGCTTATATGCAAACGCCTTCTCCGACGGGAGAATATGCTCTCGGTGAAGATTACTGTCAACGAGCATAATTGCTGCTTCATCACGGCTAACGGCATAAATAAAAGCAGGGACTGTTTCCAGCCCTGCTTTCTGTGATGCTCTCATTCGTCTGTGAGCTTTTTGCAGACATATATTCTGCGTTTCTCTGTCACTGCTTTTTCTTTGCACAGTCGGGACAGAACTTTTGATTTCTGCCTGTTCTCTCTGTTTTACTGCCGCACAAAGCACAGACAACCGTTTCGGCAGGTGTTTGACCTGTGACACTTTTTAATAGAGCATTGCCACTCGGCAGCACACAGGCGAGAAAATATCTGCAGATAATATGGCTCGGTGTTATTAGCTGCGGACAGGTGTGAGTGTCACCGTCATCAAGAAGCAGACAGTTGCCCTGATAACAGTTACAGCATCGGCTTTTAATTATTGTCTTGATTTCTGCAAACTGCTTAAGGGTAAGGTTGAGTTTTTGCATGAAGGTTTCCTCCTTTCTTTAAAAATTTAGTTGTACTGCGAAAAAATGTGACGCAGTATTCATATACTCAAATTCACGGTTTTGGGCATAAAAAAGCACCTGATACTTTTGAAGTAACAGGTGCATGTAACAGATTGAAATTTGTGGTGGTGATGTGGTATAATGGGTTCGACAAATAAGAATTTGTAGGTGCGTGCAATGAACCTAATAGAATTAACTCGCAAGAACGATATTTTACAAACATATGAGATTTACAAACACTGTATGTTTATGCCTACCGAAGAAAAGTTTAATAAGAAAGTAGAACAATTTCTGAATAATAACTCTGTAAAAATCTTTGCTTGTTTTAGTCACGGAAAGATTGTGGGTGTTATGGCTGTTTCTTTTATTGAACAGAAGAAAGTTGAGATATTAGGAATTGCGGTTGATTTATCTGCTCGTGGCAAAGGCATTGGTTCTTATATGATAAAACAAGTGATAAATAATTATGATTTATTGTCTGTATATGCTGAAACGGATAATGATGCCGTCGGTTTTTATCAGAAGAACAATTTTAGTATTACAGAATTCTCTGAAATTTATGACGGTGAAATGGTTATCCGCTACAAATGTGAATTAACCCAATTCCAATAGGTCTAACAGTTAGGAAAATAAGAATTTGTAGGTGTGAATGATGAAAACTTTATATATGATTGGTGGCACTATGGGAGTTGGAAAAACAACTGTGTGCCAACAGCTCAAACAGGATTTACCGAATAGTGTATTTC
>JAXJUJ010000044.1:0-12827 GCA_036309125.1 Acutalibacteraceae bacterium
CTCTTGACAAGTGTGAAAATTACAAAAAGTATGTCGGCGGTTCACCTGCAAACATTGCTGTAGGTCTTGCAAGACTCGGCAAAAAAGTAGGCTTCATCGGCAAGGTTTCTGATGACCAGTTCGGCACATATGTTGAGAACTTCTTCAAGGATGAAGGTATCGACATTTCTCACATCACACGTACAACAGGCGGTGAAAAGCTCGGTCTTACATTCACTGAAATAAAGTCTGAGCACGAGAGCAGCATCCTTATGTACCGTGACGGCATCGCTGACCTTATGCTTCATCCCGATGACGTTGACGAGGCTTACATCAAGAGTGCTAAAGCTATCCTTATCAGCGGTACTGCTCTTTCACAGAGCCCGTCAAGAGAAGCTTGTCTCAAGGCTATGTACCTCGCAAAGAAAGTCGGCACAAAGGTTATCTTCGATATCGACTATCGCCCGTACAACTGGAAAAATGCAGACGAAATCGCTATCTACTATTCAGTTGTTGCTTCAAACAGTGATATGGTTATGGGTTCACGCGAGGAGTTTGACCTCACAGAGGCAATTTCAGCTCCCGGCAGAACAGACAAAGAAACTGCAGCTCATTGGATGAGTATGGGCAACAAGATCGTTATCATCAAGCACGGCAAAGAAGGTTCAACAGCTCACACAGCTGACGGTGAATATTCAATCAAGCCTTTCCCCGTAAAGGCATTCAAGTCCTTCGGTGGTGGCGACGGTTACGGCTCAGCCTTCATTTACGGTCTTCTTGAAGAGTGGGACATTATGGACTGTCTTGAACTCGGTAGTGCATCAGCATCAATGCTCGTTGCAGCTCACGGCTGTTCACTCTTTATGCCTACAGTTGATGAAATCAAGGCATTTATAAAAGACGAAAAAGAAAAATACGGCGAAATGGTCGCACGTGCATAAGGAGGCTGCTATGGAAACAGTAAGACTTACCTTAGGTGAGGCTATCGTAAGATACCTCGACAATCAGTACGTTACAATCGAGCATAACGGTGAAATGATCGAAAGCAAGTATGTTGATTATTTCTATACAGTTTTCGGTCACGGTTGTGTTCTCGGTGTCGGTGAGGCTCTTTCACAGGCTGAGCATTCAATCAAGGTTATGCAGGGCAGAAACGAGCAAGGTATGGCTCAGGCTGCCGCATCTTACGGCAAGATGACAAACAGAATGAAAATCATCCCCTGTATTTCTTCAATCGGACCCGGTGCTGCAAATATGGTAACAGCTGCTGCAATGGCAACAGTTAACAATATGCCCCTTCTCCTTTTTATGGGTGACACATTTGCATCACGTCAGCCTGACCCCGTTCTTCAGCAGATCGAACAGCTTCACGACGGCACAGTTACAACAAACGACGCTTTCAAGGCTGTTACAAGATATTTCGACAGAATCTCTCGTCCTGAGCAGATTATGACTGCACTTACAAACGCAATGCGCGTACTCACAGACCCCGGTCATTGCGGTGCTGTTGCAATTGCCCTCTGTCAGGACGTTCAGGGCGAAAGCTACGACTACCCTGCTGAATTCTTCAGAAAGAGAGTTCACTTCATCCCCCGTCAGATTCCCTGCGACTACGAAGTTCGTCAGGTTGCAGAAAAAATCAAGGAGAGCAAGAAGCCTCTCGTTATCGTCGGTGGTGGCGTAAGATATTCTCTCGCAGGTGAAACAGTAAAGGCTTTCTGTGAAAAGCACAACATCCCCTTCTCAGAAACTCAGGCAGGTAAATCTGCTATCGAATCAAGCCACTACCTCAACGTAGGCGGTATCGGCGTTACAGGTAACTCAAGTGCAAACGTACTTGCTAAGGATGCTGACCTCATCATCGGTATCGGCTCAAAATTCACAGACTTCACAACCTCATCAAAGTGGCTTTATGCTGACAAGCAGGTTGTTACAATCAATGCAAGTGCTTTTCACGCCGGCAAACTCGACAGCATCAAGATGGTTGCCGATGCTCTTGAAGGTGTTAAGGCTCTTGAAAAGTATCTTGACGGATACAAAACAGCTTACACAACAGAAATTGCTGATGCTAAGGCTGACTGGGACAAGGAAATGGACAGACTCGCTTCCTGTGCATATTCAGAAGATTATACTCCCGAAATCCCGAATCACGTTGACGATGCAGTTTCAGGCTTCGTTAAGGCAACAGGCGGTGTTATCACGCAGACAGCTGCTCTCGCTCTTATCCGTAAGCTTATTCCTGACAATGCAATCGCTGTTGGTGCTGCAGGTTCACTCCCCGGCTGTATGCAGAGAATGTGGACAACAGATACACGTGACGCTTACAATATGGAATACGGTTATTCTTGTATGGGTTACGAAATCGCAGGTGCATTCGGTTCAAAGCTCGCTTATCCTGACCGTGAGGTTTACGCATTCACAGGTGACGGAAGCTACAATATGCTCCACGGTGAAATGATCACAGCTTTGCAGGAAGGCAAGAAGATCAACGTTCTTCTCTTCGATAACGCTTCATTCGGCTGTATCAACAACCTTCAGATGGGTCAGGGCATCGAAGCACTCTGCACAGAGTCACGTTACCGCGTCGGCGATGAGCCTATCCGTAACGGTGAGTTTATGAACATCGACTATGCAGCTTGTGCAAAGGGTTACGGTTACGTTACATACACAGCAAAGACTATGGATGAGCTTGAGGCTGCTTTGCTTGACTCAATGAAGCAGACAAAGCCGACACTCATTGATATAAAGGTACTTCCGAAGTCTATGACAGACGGCTACGGCGGATGGTGGAACGTTGGTTGTTCTGATATTCCCCGTACTGAAAAAGGCAAGGAAGCACTCAAAGAAAAACAAGAACACTTGCTCGAAGCAAGAAAGTATTGATAAAGGAGAGTTAAACATGAAAGCAGAAAAAATCAAGCTTGGTATCGCTCCCATCGGTTGGACAAACGATGATATGCCTGACCTCGGCGGTGAAATCACATTTGAACAGTGTGTAAGTGAAATGGCACTTGCAGGCTACAAGGGTTGCGAAATCGGTAACAAATATCCCAAGACAGTTGAAGGTATGCACGAATACCTTGACATCAGAGGACTTGAAATCGCTAACCGTTGGTTCTCATCTTTCATTCTTACAAAGCCTTTTGAAGAGGTTGAAAAGGATTTCAGAGAAAACTGTGAATTCCTTAAGGGCTGTGGTGCAAAGCGCATCGGTGCTTCAGAGCAGAGCTACAGCATTCAGGGACAGATGGAAACTCCTGTTTTTGAGAAAAAGTATGTTATGAACGATGAAGAGTGGAAGAAGTTCACAGACGGTCTTTCAAAGCTCGGTAACATCGCTAAAGAATACGGAATCACTCTCGTTTATCACCACCATATGGGTACAGTTGTTCAGACAGCTGAGGAAATCGACAAGATGATGGATATGTGCGATCCCGATGCAGTTTACCTCCTCTTCGATACAGGTCACCTTGCATACTGCGGTGAGGACTATATGGCTGTTCTTAAGAAGTACGCTAAGAGAATCAAGCACGTTCACCTTAAGGATATCCGTCCTGAAATCGTAGCTAAGGTTAAGGCTGAGAGCCTTTCATTCCTTCAGGGCGTTCGTCTTGGTGCTTTCACAGTACCCGGTGACGGCACAATCGACTTCAAGCCTGTATTTGACGTTCTTGACGAGGCTGATTACGAGGGTTGGATGCTTGTAGAAGCTGAGCAGGATCCCGCAATCGCAAATCCGTTCAAGTACGCTAAGATGGCAAGAGAATACATCGCTGAAAAAGCAGGTATCTAAAGGAGAATATAAAATGGCTGAAAAAATCAAGTATTTTGTCAACGGTCAGTACGTTGAATCAAAAACAGATAAATATTACGACCTTGTAAACCCCAGCACAGGTGAGGTTATCGGCTATGCACCTAACTGTACAGCTGAAGAGGTTGAAGAGGCAATCGCAGCAGCTAAGGCTGCATATCCCGCATGGAGTGCTACTCCTGCAATCAAGAGAGCTCAGATTATGTACAAGGTACGTGACCTTCTTATGGAGCATATGGAAGAGCTTACATACCTTGTTGCTGAGGAAAACGGTAAGGTATGGAGCGAAGCTGAGGGCGACGTTCTCAAGGCCAAGGAAGGCACAGAGCTTGCAACTCAGGTTCCGTCACTTATGATGGGCGAAAGCACAATGGACGCTTCAAAGGGTTACGACACTGTTCTTTACCGTGAATCAATGGGTGTTTTCGCAGGTATCGTTCCCGTTAACTTCCCCGCTATGATTCCTTTCGGTTGGATGGCTCCCGTTTGCCTTGCAACAGGTAACACAATGGTTCTCAAGGCTGCAAGTCTTACACCGAGAACAGCTCTCAGAATCGCAGGTCTTTACAAAGAGGCAGGTGTTCCCGACGGTGTTATCAATATCGTTACATGCTCAAGAAACGAAATCAACGTTCTTCTTGACAGCCCTGACGTTAAGGGTATCACATTCGTTGGTTCAACTCCTGTCGGTAAGCTCATTTATGAGCGTGCTGCAAAGGCAGGCAAGAGAGTTCAGGCTCTCTGTCAGGCAAAGAACCACGCTCTCGTTCTTGAAGACACTCCGATCGAAAGAACAGCAGCAGGTGTTATCAACTCAGCATTCGGTTGTGCAGGTCAGAGATGTATGGCACTCTCCTGCTGTGTTGTTCAGGAAAGCATCGCTGATGCATTCGTTGCTGAGCTTGTAAAGCAGGCTAAGGCTATCAAAGTCGGCCCCGGCTATGACAAGACTTCAAAGCTCGGACCCATCACATATAAGAAGCACTATGACGAAGTTATCGCAGACATCAACAAGGGTGTTGCTGAGGGCGCAGAGCTTGTTCTCGACGGCAGAAACTGTGTTGTTGAAGGCTACGAAGGTGGCTTCTATGTAGGCCCGACAATTTTTGACAAGGTTACTCCCGAAATGACAATCGGCGACGAAGAAGTATTCGGACCTGTTCTCTGTATCAAGAGAGTCAAGACTTTCGAAGAAGGCCTTAAGCTTATGAACTCTAACCCGTATGCAAACGGTTCAGTTATCTTCACACAGAACGGCTACTATGCACGTGAGTTCACACGTCACACAGACGGCGGTATGGTTGGTGTTAACGTTGGTATCCCCGTGCCGATCGGATTCTTCCCCTTCTCAGGACACAAGGATTCATTCTTCGGTGATCTTCACTGCCTCGGTAAGGATTCATACAGATTCTTCACAGAAAGCAAGTGCGTAACAACACGTTGGTTCGACGAAGAAGAAATGAAGAAGACAGAGGTTTCCACTTGGGACGGCACAATCTAAGTAATATAGTATAAAGGAGTATAAAGCTATGATTAATGTTGGTATTATCGGCGCAGGCCGTATCGGTAAGGTTCATTGCGAATCAATTATGAGATATGTTAAGAATGCTACAGTTAAGGCTGTTGCTGACCCCTTCCTCAACGACGAAACAATCGAATGGGCAAAGGGTCTCGGCATTGAAGAGTTCTACACAGATTATCACAAAATCCTTGAGGATAACGATATTCAGGCAGTTCTTATCTGCTCTTCAACAGACACACATTCAACAATTTCTCTCGAAGCTATCGCAGCCGGTAAGCATATCTTCTGTGAAAAGCCCATCGACCACAATGTAAACAAGATTCTTGAAGTTAAGGCTGCTCTTGAAAACAGCAACGTTAAGTATCAGGTAGGCTTCAACCGTCGTTTTGACCACAACTTCAAGGCTGCAAGAAAGGCTGTTGAAGGCGGTCAGATCGGTGACCTTAACATCCTTAAGGTTTGCTCAAGAGACCCCGGTGCTCCTCCGGTAAGCTACATCAAGGTTTCAGGCGGTATCTTCCTTGATATGACAATCCATGATTTCGATATGGTTCGCTTTATGTCAGGCTCAGAGGTTGAGGAAGTATTTGCATACGGTGCAGTTCTCGTTGACCCGGCTATCGGTGAAGCAGGTGACATCGACACAGCAGTTATCTCAATGAAACTCGCTAACGGTGCTATCGCAGTTATCGACAACTGCCGTCGTGCAAGCTACGGTTACGACCAGAGAGTTGAAGCTTTCGGTTCACTCGGTCAGGTTGCTATCGGCAACGATTCAGAGTCAACAGCTGTTATCTCAGATGCAAACGGTGTTCGCGGTGAAGTTCCCCTCAACTTCTTCCTTGAGAGATATATGGGTGCTTACGTTGAAGAAATCACTGAGTTCATCGACTGCATCGTAAACGATAAGGAAGTAAGTGTTGGTCTTGACTGCGGTCTTCAGCCTGTACTTATCGGTCTTGCAGCAAAGAAGTCACTCGTAACAGGTATGCCTGTTAAAATTGCAGACATCGCTGCAGAGTATTCATTATAATTTTTAAAGATCAAAACGTCAGAATCTGCGGATTCTGACGTTTTTTGTTCTTTATCTGAATTAAAATTGCAAAAAAGTCGAAAAATAGTTACAAAAAGTTACAAATATTTCTGAAATGTCATAATTTCGTAACATTTATATGTTATAAAATATAAAGTCGGTTTCGGCTAAATTCAGAAAAGGACGATTTTTATGCACTCAAAAAAATACATAAAGAAAGCTCTTATCATCTTATTGACATTGATTACAGTATTTTCTTCTTTGACGATTACAGGTTCTGCTGCAGCACCTACAAACAATACCGTCAAAACAATTTATAACTTCCTCATCGATGAAATGGGACTCAGCTCAGCTGCAGCCTGTGGTGTCCTCGCAAACATCGAAAAGGAATCAGACTTCAACCCTCAGCTTTACGGTGACAACGGTTCAAGCTACGGTATCTGCCAGTGGCACAACGGAAGATTTGACAACCTCAAAAACTTCTGTAACAAGAACGGCTACTCATGGAAAACACTTGAAGGTCAGCTCCACTTCCTCAAGTACGAGCTTGAAACAAACCCCAGCACAACAGGTTACATTCTCGACAAGCTTGAAGATATTCCTAACACAGCAGAAGGCGCTTACACTGCAGGTTATAACTGGTGTTACTACTTCGAAAGACCTGCAAACAAGGCTGCTAAATCCGAATCACGCGGTGCAAGTGCAAGAGATAATTACTGGCCTGTTTACAAGCTTGTATATAACATCGGTGACATCAATTCAGACGGTAAAGTCAACTCAGCTGATGCACTCCTCGCTCTTGAGTATACAGTAGGCTCAAAGGACTTTACTATGAGTCAGAAAAAAGCAGCTGACCTTGACAAAAACAACAAGATCAACTCTCACGATGCGTACATCATTCTTTCAATTTCATCAGGTAAGATGAATATCAACAATTACAAATAAAAATTAAGAACTCGGACTTAGCCGAGTTCTTTTTTGTTTTCAGTTAGCTTTATTCATCGCTTTGTCTATTTCACCGTCAAGCATAAATGGCAAAACCTCCGTTGCTTTGGTTATTGCCTTTTTGAGTTCTTCCATCTCATCCTTTTTAAATGCTGAGAGCACCCAATCAGCGAGATTGTAATCAGGATGAGGTTTAGCACCCACACCTACCTTGATTCTCGGGAAATTATCTGAATTAAGGTGATAGATAATACTCTTGATTCCGTTGTGTCCGCCGTCAGTACCCTTACGTCTTATGCGAAGCTTACCGCAAGGAAGAGATATATCATCAAATATAACTATGATCTTTTCAGGTGGAATTTTATAAAACTGTGAAATCTCTCTGACAGCCTCACCGCTGTTGTTCATATAAGTCTGCGGCTTGACAAGCAGACAGCGATGACCGGAAATAACCGTGTCGCCAATCAGCGCCTTGTACTTAAGCTTTTTTATTTCTGCATTCTCTTCAACTGCAATGTGATCAACAGTAAGGAAACCTGCATTATGACGTGTAAATTCATAGTCCTTTCCGGGATTACCAAGACCTACAACCATAAACTCAGGTGAGCCTGACGGTGATGCTGTTGCTTTTTTTCTTATAAACATTTTTTACTCCTCAAAACATTCGGGACGGTAACCCGTCCCGAAACTTTTTTAAAAATCAACCGGCATATATGCAGTAGTAACCTTAGACCAATCATCGACAGAGTCTGATGAAACATCCATAAGTGTGTATGAAACCTTGATATCCATACTCTGAAGAACTTTGACAATTTCCTCTTCTACTTCATACTTTGAAGTGTCCATATATGCATCCAGAGCTATGTGAGTTCCTCTGCCAGCAGGAATACCGTATTCTGAGTCAAGCTCAGTGTCGATAATCAAAGATTCTGTCTGCTTGGCTTCAACAAATCTCATCGCAGCGTCCTTTGAATTTGAGTTAAGAACATAAACGAAAATACTCACATGACTCCAGGTTGTTCCACTCTTTACCATTGATTCAGCCTTAGCCTTGTCAATACCTAACTTTTCATAATTTGTAGTCAGGTAATTCTTCATATTTTCACTTGCTTTGTCAAGCGAATCCTGCACTCTGATGTAATACAAATCACCTGTTTTCTCAGTAACCTTTGTTGTAGCACCCGATGCAGTTGTTCCGTCAATCTTTTCAGGATATACCGTAACATCAACCTTGAAGGTTCCGTTTTCAGTCGGAGGAACAGCAATCTCACCTGTTGCACTTGTTTCTGCTGCTGCCGTTGTTTCTTTTCCTTCTTCATCATCCTTGCATCCGAATGAAACCAGAAGAACTCCTACGATAAGTAATACCGAAACTAATCTTACCAAAATATTCTTGTTCATAATCTACCTCTTATTTCTGCCATTTATATGGTTTTTTTCTTGAAATCCAATCTTTCTTTATCGTCTGTCTTGAACGAGCGATTGCAAGTGCATCGTCAGGAACATCCTCAGTAATTACCGAACCTGCAGCCGTATAGCTGTTCTTACCTACACTTACGGGTGCTACAAGGTACGTGCTGCAACCGATGAAAGCGTGGTCATCAACCTTCGTTCGGTTCTTTTCCTTACCGTTATAGTTGACCGTCGCACAACCGCAGCCTACATTGATATCCGTACCGAAATCAGCATCACCGATATACGTAAGGTGAGAAACGCTCGTTCTGTCGCCGATGTTTGCATTCTTGAACTCAACGAAGTTTCCTGCCTTTACATCCTCGCCTATCACACAGTCAGGTCTTACCCTCGCAAACGGTCCGATTGATGTGCCGTTTTTGATTGTTGATGAATAGCACTGAGTGTTATTAAGCGTTACATTGTCGCCGATTACGCTGTCTTCAATAAAGCTGTTCGGTCCTATAACACAGTTTTCGCCAATCACGGTCTTGCCCTTAATAATTGTGCCCGGAAGAATTTCCGTTTCCACACCGATCTTAACACCGGGACTGATTATAACTCCGTCAGCACAAGGAATCGACACACCTTCAAGCATAAGGTCATTCATAACCTTTCTGCGTGCAATTTCATTAAGCTTCTGAAGCTGTACCCTGTCATTTGCACCAAGTACTGCATCAGGATCTCCTGCTTCGTATGCAACGGCATTAAGATTTTTCTCAAGAATAACCTCGATAGCATCCGTCAGGTAATATTCAGCCTGTTGCTTTTTGTCGTGCATTTCAATAATGCCTTCAAGCGATTCAAGTAAAATCGAACAGTTGAACCAATAGGCGCCTGAGTTAACCTCGTTTATCATCTTTTCTGCATTATTAGCATCGTTTTCTTCAACAATCTTTTTAAGGCATTTATCCTTGTTTCGGATAATTCTGCCGTAGCCTGTAGGATTGTCAATCTTTGCAGAAATGATAGTAACCGCATTCTTGTGTGAAGAGTGGTACTCAAAAGCTGTACTGATTGTCTTCGCATCGATAAGCGGAGCGTCGCCGTTAAGAATGAGAATATCGCCCGGAGTATGAGCCTTGATAAACTCTTTTGCCTGCATAACAGCGTGACCCGTACCAAGCAATTCCTTCTGCTCAACAGTGCTGAACTTTCCGCCAAGGTGAGCCTCAAGAGCCTCGCGACCGTGTCCCGTGACGATACAGATATCATCAACGCCACCTGCGATTGCCGCATCGGTCACCCAGTCAATCATAGGTTTGAAAAGCACCTCGGCCAAAGCCTTGGGCTTTGAGGTTTTCATACGTCTTCCCTCGCCTGCCGCGAGAATTAATGCACACTTTCTGCCCATAAACAAACCTCCGATCAGGGATTATAATTATACAAATTTATTATCGCACAAAAGTTGTGAAAATACAAGTGTATTTTTGTCGTATCAACGAAACAGTTAAAGGCACACTCTCCTTAGAAAGTGTGCCTTTAAAATTGTCTGTTTAAACCATTATTTTGCTGCTACATACTCAATGAAAACCTTGAACCAACGGAAAAATGCCTCAAATGCAACTATCATTTTATCGAAAAACGATACCGGCTTATAAATATCCGGGTCTGCATCCCAATTCTCAGTATTACAGTTTTCTTCAGTCATCGGATAAAGAGTATCTGAAGGTGTATCATAAACCATAAACTGAGTGTACGGGAAATCATCAATAGTCAGCTGTCTGTCCGCGGTCGAAACATCGTAAAGTATTTTCATTTCATAATGAGTCCAGTCTGAATGACTTGAGCCCTTAATAAACCATGTATAATCCGGATACAAGCATGTGGAAGCATCGATAAGCTTATCGGGCGAAATGTACTTTCCTTTACCCTCTTCGACTCTCTTTGCTATATTCATCTGAAAGCTTTTCATAAACATTTGACGTTGTTGCACCGAAAGATGAGCGCTTTACTGATGCAAACTGATCAGAAATTTCATCAGAGCTTTCACAGATAGGTATCACCTGATATCCGTACTTTGAGATTACACCAAAATTCGCTCCGCCGTCTTTTATTGATTTAATAAGCTCAGGTATTCTCTGGCGAACTTCTCTGTCATAATTATCAAGCTTTTCAATAAGACCTGCATACTCCACTCTCTTTGCACTGCCTTCGTCACCAAAAACATAATACTTCGCAGATTCATAATCTTCAGAAGTAACACAAGCCCAATAATTCGGCCATGTGTAGAAGGTTGAAAGTGCAAGTGCTGAAGTCACGCCCTCAACAAGCTTGTCATAGAAAATATTTTCAGTTGTGCTGATAACACCTTCAAGAATTCCGGTCTGAACAAGCATATCAATAGTTTCCATAATGAAATCATCTATACTGAACATACCGAGTGCTTCAACGTCCCTGAGAACTCTCATCAATGCAGGAGGTGCAACGTCAAACTTCGCACAGATAACATCACTTAAAATCTCTGCACCGCCGACAACGCTGCCATCCAACGCAACACCCTGAACATCGCTGACACCATATTTTGCAACATATGCCATAACAACGTTTGTGCCAAGGCACGTTGCCATAAAGCCTACCTTTTCGCATCCCGTTGCTTGCTTGACGTCCTGAATAAATGAGTGTAATTCATCGGCTGACTCCATAGGATCCAGACGCCAGTCATAATAGTATCTGTAATCCACCCAGGAATAATAGCCCTTTTTACCCTTCTGATCCTTATGTCGCTTTTCATCCATCTCTTGCTGACGTGCTTCAGATAAACCTGAATTGTTTGTCGGATTACCGTTCTTGTCCAGCAAGGAATTTTCAAAAATTCCGCTTATCTGAGTTTCAAGTCCTTCGTAAAGGTCGCTCCAGTCATCCGTCAGCATACCCTTAGCAAGCGCAGGCAGAAGAGCCTCTGCCATCTGCTTGTACATTTCACTGTTTTCTGACGAACCCGAGTCACCGGACACAAGATCTCCCAGGTCACGATAATGGAAAATTTTATTTCCGTCGGCATCATATAAAGCTTCACCGTCACCCGAAATACGGATAACCGGAATCTGACTTTTTGTCTCGTTTACGTTAACTGCTGAAAAAGCCGGCAGAACCAGACTGAAAACAAATATTGCCGCTAAAACCAACGAAAGAATCTTTTTCATAAAATGACCTCCGTTTTTCAATAATTTTAATATATAGGTATTATTACATAAAATCAAGAAAAAAACAAGTATAGTAAAACGCATTTGGCTGCCAAGCTTGATTTTTGTTTTATGAAGATGTATAATATCGAATTAAGAAAGCGAGGAATTGAATTATGACATTAGGAATAATTTATGTGATCTTCAAAAAATTAATCTGCCTTATTTCTGCGATTATGCTCATGGTTGTAGGCGCAGACGAAAAAGGCCTTCCGTCACCCGACGGAGCTGAAATCATAGCAAAAAACACTTATGTGCTTACCGATTATCAGATGTCTTCACAGGGCGTTACAAATGACGGTGAATATTTCTATTTCAGCGGTAACGAAAGACTCGGCAAGGCTGATATGGAAAACGGTGAAATTTTCCTTATCAATGCAAACCCCATTCCGAAAGAGCTTAAGGACAAAGGTTGTAATCACATCGGTGGACTGAGCTATTACAACGGCTACATTTATGCTGCAGTTGAAGACGGTCCTGATTACCTTAATTCTTTCATCGTGCTTTATGATGCCGAGACCCTTGAATTTACGGGAACATATTACGAGCTTCCCCACGAATTGCATCTTGAAGGTGTGCCGTGGTGTGCGGTAGACGTTGAAAGAAATTATCTTTACACTGCTGAGTGGTCAAATGCAACTGTCCTCAATGTATTTTCACTCGACGATATGAGCCTTGTAAAAACCATTCCCCTTTCAGAGCCTATCGACAGAATCCAGGGTGCTGAAATGTTTGACGGCAAGCTCTATATGTCCTGTGACGAGCTCAACGATATGAAGAGAATTTTCACTCTCGACGTTGAAACAGGTAAAGTTGAGGTTTGCTTTGCAAGAAATATCGGTGAAGCATTCGAAGCAGAGGGACTTACTGTTTATGCCGACGAAAACGATGAACCCGTCA
>JAXJUJ010000045.1:0-17846 GCA_036309125.1 Acutalibacteraceae bacterium
AGGATTAACGGATATAAGATTATTGAAGACACCCTTAATCTCAAAGATGTCCGTGTTTTCGATTATGTTGAAGATGAACACGGTAACAAAAAACCTGTTCTCAACAAGAAAGAAACAGCCATTGCACAAGGTAAGCAGGAAATGATAAAACAAGCCTTTCAGGATTGGATATGGAACGACCCTGAAAGACGACAAAGACTTGTTAAGATGTATAACGAGTTATTCAATTCTATGAGAGCAAGAGAATATGACGGAAGTCATATTACTTTTAGTGGTATGAATCCCGAAATATCTTTGCGACCTCATCAGATAAATGCGGTTGCTCGTATTATGTATGGTGGTAATACACTTCTTGCTCATGTAGTTGGTGCAGGTAAAACATTTGAAATTGTTGCTGCAGCACAAGAGAGTAAAAGACTTGGACTTTGTAATAAGTCCCTTATTGTAGTTCCTAACCACTTAACAGAACAATGGGCATCAGAGTATCTTCAGTTATATCCGTCTGCAAACATTCTTGTTGCTACAAAGAAAGACTTTGAAACAAAGAACCGTAAAAAGTTCTGTGCGAGAATTGCTACGGGTGATTATGATGCTGTTATTATAGGTCACTCACAGTTTGAGAAAATACCTGTAAGTGTCGAAAGGCAAAGAAAAATACTCCAAGACCAGATATATGAGATAACGGAAGGTATTGCCGAGAACAAGTATAAGCGTGGAGAAAAGTTTACTGTCAAGCAGCTTGAAAAAACAAAGAAAAGTTTGGAAAGCAGGCTTGAAAAACTTAATGACCAAAGCCGTAAAGATGACGTTGTTACCTTTGAAGAATTGGGTGTTGACAGGCTCTTTGTTGACGAAGCTCACAATTTTAAAAATTTGTTCCTCTACACAAAAATGAGGAACGTTGGTGGTATAGCACAGACCGAAGCACAGAAGTCATCCGACTTGTATATGAAGTGTCGTTATCTTGATGAAGTTACCGGAAACAAAGGTGTTATCTTTGCTACGGGTACTCCCGTTTCAAACTCAATGGTTGAGCTTTACACAATGCAAAGATACCTTCAGTATGAAGCTCTTGAGGATAAGCATTTACAACATTTCGATGCTTGGGCATCAACATTTGGTGAAACTGTAACAGCTATTGAACTTGCTCCCGAAGGTACGGGTTATCGTGCGAAAACACGATTTGCCAAGTTCTATAACCTCCCCGAACTTATGATGATGTTCAGACAGGTTGCTGATATACAAACAGCCGATATGCTTAATCTTCCCGTTCCAAAAGCAAACTTCCACAACATTTCTGTTAAACCTACGGAGCATCAAAAAGAGATTGTTACTTCACTCGGAGAACGAGCCGAAAAGGTAAGAAACAAGATGGTTGATTCAAGTGTTGATAATATGCTGCTCATTACAAATGACGGTAGAAAACTTGCACTTGACCAAAGATTAACCAACGAAATGTTACCAGATGACCCTGCAAGTAAAGTGTCTGTTTGTGCTAATAATGTGTATGATATATGGGAGCGAACAACTCCGCAAAAGAGCACACAGCTCATTTTCTGTGACCTTTCAACCCCACACAATGATGGTACTTTTAATGTCTATGATGACATAAGAACGAAACTCATTGCAAAGGGTGTCCCTGAAAGTGAGATAGCTTTCATTCACAATGCTGATACCGAAGCAAAAAAGAAAGAACTTTTTGCAAAGGTGCGTACAGGTCAGGTCAGAGTTCTTATCGGTTCAACTGCAAAAATGGGTGCAGGTACTAATGTGCAGAAAAAGCTCATTGCTATTCATCACACGGATTGTCCGTGGCGTCCTGCAGATTTGCAACAGCGTGAAGGTCGAATAATCAGACAAGGTAATGAGAATCCCGAAGTTGAGATTTACTCTTATGTAACGGAGCAAACCTTTGATGCATATCTTTATCAGCTTGTGGAGAATAAGCAAAAGTTTATAGGTCAGATTATGACTTCAAAATCGCCTGTGCGTTCAGCAGAAGATGTTGACGAGCAGGCGTTATCTTATGCCGAAATCAAAGCTCTTGCAACGGGTAATCCGTATATAAAGGAAAAAATGGATTTGGATATTGAAGTTTCAAAACTGAAACTCTTAAAACAAAACCATTTAAGTCAGCGATATGCACTTGAAGATAAGATTGTTAAATCATTCCCTGCAGAGATAAAAGAATTTGAAAACCGTATCAAGGGCTATACGATGGATATTGAAACTGCCAAAAACAACACATTCCCGAATGAGGATGGGTTCTCAAAAATGGTTGTTGAAGATACGACCTATACAGATAAGAAAGCGGCAGGTTCTGCGTTGTTAGCGGCTTGTAAGGCAATGACTTCACCTGAGCCTAAACCCATTGGTTCATATAGAGGCTTTAATATGGAACTTTCTTTTAACACGTTTGAAAAAGAATATGTATTAACCCTCGTTGGTGAACTCCGTCATTCAGCTCCACTTGGTGCCGATGTGTTCGGTAACATTACTCGTATTGATAATGTTCTTAATGGATTGATTGACAGATTAAAGGTATGTAACGATAGGCTTGTGGAAACGACCAAGCAGCTTGAAAATGCAAAGATTGAGGTTGGAAAACCGTTCCCTCAAGAAGATGTGCTTTCCGAAAAGATGGAACGCTTGGCAGAACTTAATGCTTTGCTTGATATGGACCATAAGGAAAATGAGATTGTTGATGGGGAGCAGGATGTAGCCAATGCACCTGAAAGAGAGAAAAGGAAGGATCTCGAAAGATAAAAATTCAAAACTATTGACAGTTGTTATCGTATATGATAACATAATAACGTAGAATATCTTTGGCGGTGATTTTAATGAGCGATATTTTAGATTCAAGGCAAAAAATAATATCTCAACTTATTTCTGCAAGACTTGAAAAAGGCTTGTCGCAAGAACAGTTGGCAAAGCTTATAGGTACACAGAGAAGTAATATCTGCCGTATTGAAAGCGGAACTCAGAATGTATCTTTAGATATGCTTGTTAAAATCTGTACTGCTTTAGGTAAAGATATAAACTTAAGTTTGGAAGAGAGGATTGAGCCGATGAGTAATATATATAACTTGAAATTGTATAATCAAACTCTTGTTACTTTTTCTCTTGAAGAAAAAGGTTTAGAGGGTTTGTGCGTTCAGATTCATACAGTTCGTGAGGATTTAAAAGAACTTCTTCCTCTTGATTTGGTGCCGACAAGTGACGGTATTCTCAAATGGCTTCAAAAGAGAGTAATTCCCAAAAACAGAACTTTTGTAGATGAAATTCTTAAATCTTTAGGATTGAGCATAAATAACACGAAAGGTATTATCGATGTTTGTAAAGGCTTGTCATTGAATGACAGCTATTGGGTAGTGCCACAGGAATTTTCCGGTACTTTTGAAGAATACAATCTCTACGAAAATCGTTTCTCGGAGGTGTTATCTCTTGTAGCTTATACCGGTGCCAATGCTTCAAACAGAGCATTTACAACGTCACCTGAGCTTACAACACAAGGTATGCTTCGTAAGGCTTGGAGATATATCGAGAATGACGGAATTTACTTGTATAAGGGTGGAACTGAAGGAGCCGCTAATACGGGTAAAGAACCTTACAGTGAATATTACGCTTATCAGATTGCAAAGGCAATGGGACTTAATGCTGTATCTTATGACCTTGAAAATTGGAAAGGTATTTTAGCATCAAAGTGTAAACTGTTTACGGATATTGATACTGCGTTTATTCCAATCGGACGTGTTGTAAAAGAGGGAGGCATAAAGGCTTGTCTTGACTACTACAAGTCAATAAGTGAAGATGCTTATGAAGAACTTTGTAGTATGCTTGTGTTTGACGCTGTCATTTATAACGAGGACAGACATTTTGGTAACTTTGGTGTTTTAAGAGATAATCACACAGGTAAGGTTATAGGACCGGCTCCAATATTTGATAATGGTTTTTCATTATTCAATATGGCAATGCCGAATGACTTTAATAATCTTGCAGAATACGCAAAGACCCGTTCAACTCCTTATGGTGTTCCTTTTGAAAGTATTTGTAAAGAGGTTCTTGGTAAAAAGCAAGCTGCACAGCTTCGCAAGTTATTAGGTTTTAAATTCCAAAGACATCCGTCAATCAATCTGCCAGAGGAAAGATTACAGGCGATTGAAAAGCATATTGAAGCACGAGCAAGAGAACTGTTATCACTCCCGAGAACAAGAGCAGTAAGAAATGCAAACAGAGATGCAAGATAATAAAACTGAATAAACGAATTGGCTGACAGAAATTTTCTGTCAGCTTTTTTCGTACCACTACGGGTACAATGCACTTTTTGTCGAATAGAAATTTTCGAAACGACCTGAGGTATCGTTTGAGTGAAATCTATCGGAAAATAGGTGAAAATCGTGCAAAAGTGCCCGTAGTACAAGGTGCACTTTTTCTTCAAAAATGCCTATATTGAAAACTTTAAGAAAAGAGAGTGTTTATGGCAAGAAAATCAAAAAAGCAGGAACAAACCACTGATATTTACTTTGATGATTATTATCCGAGAGCAAGGATAACCACATACAACTATACACTCAAAAAGAAACTTGAAAAGTTTGCTAAAGAACATCCTGAATGTTGTGAACTCAGAATGAGATATTCTGATGGTGGTGTTGTGTATATGGTAGATAAAAGCAGAATGTCAATCAGGTTTTTGTCACCCTGCTCAGAAGAAAAGAAAGAGATGTACAGAAACATCTTGAAATCTATCAACAATAAGGAGGGCGATTCTATGTGAATATAAACGATGAAATGTCATTTTTCAAAAATGATAACAAACAAATTGAATACAATGAAGTTTGTCGTAATTGCTCTAAAGATTGTAAACAGAGCTTCAGGGCAGAACTACTTTCTTGTCCTGAACTCAAGAAGGAGGAATGTGAAAATGACTAATGAAAAATTGAACACAGCACTTTATGAAAAGATGTATGCCGAGCAACAGAAGTTTGTAAATGAGCTTAAAAATTCAACACCGGAATTGGTAATTGAATGTGCTTATGAACTTGTTATCCGTGAAGATATTCTGTTATACCTTGAAGAAAATGATTTGGAGCCACACCAATGCAGAGCACTTCTTAAAGAAAAAGAACCACTCAGTAAATTGTTTCTTGCGTGGGAAAATCACGAAGGCAACCACATGGATGAAATTCGTGATTGCATTGAAAATAAAGCCGATGAACTTCATAAGCTCATAAAAATTCGTGCAGACAGGGACAGTCGCTGATGGCATATTACTCACAAAGAACTATTGAAGAAGCGAAGCAAATGGATTTGCTCACTTATCTTCAAAGGTATGAACCTAATGAACTTGTGAGAATTTCATCTAACACCTACACTACAAAAACACACGACAGTTTGAAAATTTCAAATGGTAAATGGATGTGGTGGTCAAGAGGTTTTGGTGGCTATACCGCTCTCGATTATTTAATGCGAGTGCGTGGATTTACTTTCATCGAAGCAATTTCACAGATTGCAAATGATGAAAGTAAAATGCAAAGACCTTTTGAAAAGCCTGTTAAGAAAGAGAAAATATTAGTAATGCCAAAACGTGCAGAAGATAATGAAATAATAACGGAGTATCTTAAACGCCGTGGCGTTAACGATAATGTAATTTCTTTTTTTATCGAACAAGGTTTAATTTATCAAAGCGTACCGATGAATAACATTGTGTTTGTCGGTTGTGATGAAAACAATAAACCGAGATATGCAGGAATGAGAGGAACGGATAATTGCAGATACTTAGGTGATGCTGCAGGAAGTGATAAAGCATTTCCTTTTCGGTTGGTAAACAAAGACGAAACAAAAATTCATGTTTTTGAAGGTGCAATAGATTTATTATCTTATGCGACACTTCTTGATGAGCAAGGTTCTGATTTTAAAAGTCAGAGCCTTGTTTCTTTGTCCGGGATATATAACCCGTCAAAAAATATGAAAGATTCAAAAATACCAATCGGTTTAATGAATACTCTTGAAGCAAATCCGAATATAAAAACAATTTATCTTCACCTCGATAATGACTTTGCAGGTCGCAGAGCAGCAGAAGTTATTTCAGAAAAACTTAAAGACAAGTATAAAGTGAAAAAACATTTTGTGCCTATCGGTAAAGATGTAAACGATTATCTTTGTTACACAAAGCACTTACCGTTTACAAATTCTAAGGAAAGGAATGTTGCAAGATGAAAAAATTTAATGTAACTATAACCGAAACTCTACAAAAGACAGTTGAAGTAGAAGCAGAAAGTCAGGATGAAGCAGAGCAGATTGTAACCGACTCTTGGTATAAAGGAGACCACATCCTTGATGCGGATTGTTTTCACGGTGTTGAGTTTGACGGTGAAGAAATTCGTGAAGAAAAAATAAAAGTTGTTCTTCTTAAACCAAACAAACTTGCAAGAGTTGAAGAAATAAATGCTTCTCTTGAAGGTATGCAGAAAATTGTCGGTGGTGATATTGAACCCGGTTACTATTTTGAAGAACCTGTTTGCTGCATTGTAAATGGTGAGGGTAAAATGATTGGCTTGGATTTGAATCGTGGTGTCTATGATGAAAACAAAAAGTTGATTGATATTATTGCCGGTACAGCATTTGTCTGTGATTGCTCAGGTGAAAACTTTGGAAGTCTTAACGATGAGCAACTCAAAAAGTACAGTAAGATGTTCAGATACCCTGAACGATTTTTTAAAATCAATGACCAAATAAAGGGCGTTCCCTTTAAACCAAAAAATAAAGATTATGAAAGATGAGGTAAATAAAATGAAAAGATTTGAAGTTTTGATTACAGCGGGATACGAAAAGAGATTTACAGTTGATGCAAATACAATGGAAGAAGCAGAAAACAAAATTGATGATATTTTAGAATCAACCAATCTTCTTGATGTAAAGAAAGATGAAGTTGACTATCTTATCGAGATTGAAGCCGAAGAAGATATAGATGATGAGTCGGATTGTGATGATTGTCCGTATTATGACGGAGAAGAATGTTTGTTTGACGAACTATATTAAAGTTCAAAATGCCTGTGGCATTAGTCTTAACAAGCACTGAATTTGAGTACTCAAATTCGCTTGTTAAGGGTTTTGCACCCCTAACACCCCGAAGAAAGGAGTTGATTCCAATGGACACATTGGCTTATGTTGCAGTTATGGCTTTAGGTCTTGTTTCAAATGTAACTGCAGCAGTTTTAGTTGAGAAGTTCAAAAAGAAAGGACTGATTAAATGCGAACCCGACCTATACAAGTAAAAGCATATTTCAATGAAAAGGAATATCTTTATCTTTGTGAACTCTCTGAAAAAACAAAATTGACAAAAAGCAAGTTGATAAGATATTTAATTCAGGGATATAGTCCTCCTGTGCCTCCACCTGTTGAGTATAAAAAACTCATTCGAGAATTGCGAATGTTGGGTAATAATATAAATCAAATTCTTGTAATCGCAAGAAGCAATGGTGTGTTAAATACTTTGGAATTACAAAGGCACTTGAATGAACTTGATAATATTGAAGATGAAATGCGTGAAGCATTTGATTTTAAAAAGCGAGATAAAAAGTGGCAATAGTTTTCATTAAGGATATTCAAACTCGTCTTGATAAAACTCTTTCATATATAGGCAACAAGAAAAAAACACTAAATGAAAACTATGAAGACGTCTTTTTGGATTTGCATAATGCTCTTGAATATACTGTTGATGATTTGAAGACAGAGCAAAAATTTTTTGTTGAAGGTGTAAACTGTAAATATGAAAATGCTTTTAAGCGTATGATGGAAGCAAAAAAAGAATATGGCAAAACGGATGGCATTCTTGGTTATCACATCATTCAATCTTTTGCTCCCGGTGAGGGAACACCTGAATCAATATACGAGCTTGGAAAAGAATTTGCACGTCGTGCATTTGGTGATAGATTTGAAGTTGTAGTTGCAACGCATCTTAATACAGGATGCCTTCATAATCATTTCGTTCTAAATTCAGTTTCATTTATGGATGGTAAAAAGTATTATGATACAAATGAAAGCTATGCAATGCTACGAAAAATATCTGATGACCTTTGCAAAGAATATGGTTTATCAGTAATTGAAAATCCAAAGAAGCGAAGCCATAAAAGTTATGACTTATATATGGCAGAGAAAAATGGTGAGTGGACAAAAGATGCAATCATTCGCAGAGACATTGATGAGTGTATTAAGGCATCAACAAGTCCTAAAGGCTTTTACAGAGAAATGCAGAAACGAGGTTATACTTTCAACTTTAATCGCAAGTACCCGACAGTTTCTCATCCAAATTTTGAAAGACCGAGAAGATTAAAAACTCTTGGAGAAGATTATACGCCTGAAAGAATTGAAGAAAGAGTTATGGCAGATTGGCGTAAATATGTAATTGAAATTCCTCAGCAGGATAATCTTGTTGAGGATTTCTTTATGCCACTCAATAATCCTTCATATCAGGAAGTGTATGTTTCTTTTGTAACTGTAGTCGGGTATGTAAAGAAAAATCCGAGAACAAACAGAGAACTTGATAAGTATCTCATAAGTGAAATGAGAAAACTTGATAAGCTCATTGAACAGCAAAATCTTGTTTGTGGTAATAACATTGAAACTGCAGAACAGCTTTCAGAATTTAAGGAAGGCAGAAAAAGTGAATTGAATGAAGTTGAGGAAGCACGGCGAAGGCTTCGCAATATGTTGAAAGTTGCAATAAGAGCTGATGATGAAAAAGAAATCGCAGAGATTAAAGATGCTATTTCAAATCTTACAGAGAGAGCAAAAATTTTACGAAAAGATATTAGGGTGTGCGAAAGAATAGAAACCACAGAACCGGAAATCGAAAATAAGATAAACACAATTATGAACGATAAACAGAGAAAGGAGATGACGGTAGATGAACGCTTCGGGCGATGCAGCAGAACAAATCGTGAGGATGTCACTACAGGGCGTTGAAGTCGTTGGTAAAATGTCGATGGACGGAGCTGAAAGACTTGTTAAACTTCTTATGGCTTCACTCAAAGATACTAAACGAACAAAAGGGAGAGCATCACTTAACACAATGCTGAAATCCAATAAGCCTGTTAAGGTTTTCGAGATTAAAGATGAAGACCTTAAAAAGTTTTGTCAGGAAGCAAGACGATACGGCGTTATGTATCATGTGCTTAAAGACAAAAACAAGAAAGACGGTAAGTGTGACATTATGGTCAGAGGTGAAGATGCTCCTAAAGTAAATCGTATTTTCCAACGATTTAATCTCGGTGCAAACAACTTGGCTACAATTCGTGCAAATCTTGATAAATCAAAGCAGGAAATTAAACAGCCAAAGGAACGTCAAAAGCCTGTGAAGAGTGCGGAAGACAGATTTATTGACGAACTGTTCTCTAAACCTCAACAGAAAGAGAAATCTCATAACGAAAACCCCTCTATGGCGAAGACGGAAAAATCCCGTCCGTCCGAGCCTACCTTCGGAGCCAGCGGCAACCGACAATATACAAGGGATGACCCTTCTTCCAGACCATCGGTGAGAAAACAACTCGATGAAATCAAGGAAGAACGAAAGAAATCTGTGAATGGTAAATCTACACCACAGAAGTCAAAAACTAAACAGAAAGGACAGAAAAACAATGGCAGAAATCGATGAACTTTTCGGTAACGAAAAACAGACAACAATAGAGCCTTATTCAAAAGATGAATGGATAAAGCAAAGAAATGAAAACAGAGCATTAGCTTATGAAATGCTTGAAACAGCAACAGAGGAACTTAATAATCCTGATTCCATAATGGCATATCTTGATATTCAAAGCAGATTTGACAGATACTCTGTAAGCAATGCTCTTTTGGTTGCATATCAGCAGCCTGAAGCAACAAGACTTTGTGATTCAAAGACTTGGCAGAAAAATCATGTATTCATTAACAAGGGTGAAACAGGAATTATCATTCTTGAACCCGGTAAGGAATACACAAAAGAAGACGGAACAACAGTTACTCCGTATAATGCAAAGAAAGTCTTTGATATTTCACAGACTAATGCAAAGCAGAGAAACTATCAGCGTAAAGCACCTGGTGCTCGTGTGGTTGTTAAGGCGATGATTAAAGCATCACCCGTACCCGTTGAAATCAGTAATCAGCTTCCCGAAACAGTAAATGCTGTATATCAGCCTGAAGCAAAGAAGATTTTTGTAAGACAGGGTTTGGAGGGTGATGAAATTGTCCGTGCTCTTTCAAAGGAAATTGCATTTGCAAGACTTGATAAAGGTGGTTTTGACAGAGAAAATCTTGAATTCTCTGCTCAGGCAATTTCATATATCACAACTTCAAGAGCAGGTTTTGAACCTACACCAATTACAGCAGTAAGTGATAAATTCACTTCTCTTGATGTAAAAGAAAAGAGAAAAGAACTTTCTCAGGTAAGAGATAATGCCAATTCAATTTCCAACACCATCAGCAAAACTCTTGAACCTAAAAACAAAGACAACGGCGATAGATAAGGCGGTGTCTTATGATACGAGCAGATAAAAGAGTTATTGTTGTTGATGAATTTGACCATAATGTTATAGCTAACGGAATGAATGAGTACAGAAATATGCTCTTGGAAAAAGAAATGCCGACAGAAGATGTTGATAAGGTTCTGTATATTATCCTTGACGCTCCCACTAAAAGAGAGCTGAGGAGGGCTGACCGTGAGGCAAGATAAGTTTTCTAAAACAAACCTTATTCTTTATGCCTGTGGTCTTATCCCCGTAGTTTGGTTGGGATTACTGATAGCTCCGTATATCAATGGTGGTCTTGTTGAAATAATCAAGAATCTATCGGTTGCTTTCAGTAATCCATTTAATATTGCAATTTGCGAGGACAGTGTAAAAACTGTCCTCGTTTGTATTATGGCTTATGCTCTCGGCCTTGGAATATATATTTCCAATGACAGGAATTACAGAAGACGAGAAGAACACGGCTCTGCTAAATGGGGTAAATCTGAAACAATAAAGAAAAAGTATATGAATATAGAAACTCCACAAAACAAATTGCTTACTCAAAATACAGCAATAGGTCTTGACGGACGAGTTCACAGAAGAAATTTGAATGTTCTTGTGTGTGGTGGTTCCGGTGCAGGTAAAACTCGTTTCTATGCAAAACCAAACATTATGCAGGCAAACACTTCTTTCATTATTCTTGACCCTAAAGGAGAACTCTTGCGTGATACGGGACATCTTCTTGAAAAGCAAGGTTATGACATAAAAGTTCTTGACCTTATCAATATGGAAAAGAGTGATTGCTATAACCCATTTGAATATATACACGGCGATAATGATATTCAAAGACTTGTCACTAACATTTTCAAGAACACAACTCCTAAAGGTAGTCAGAGTAATGACCCGTTTTGGGACCAAGCTGCAAGTATGCTTTTAAAAGCTCTTGTGTCTTTCCTTCATTATGAAGCACCACCTGAAGAACAGAATTTCAGTATGGTACTTGACCTTATACGACAAGGTGAAGTTTCTGAAGAACAGGCTGATTTAATCAGTCCTCTTGATGAATTATTTGAGCGACTTGAAGCAGAAAAGCCTGACCATATTGCTCTTAAATATTACAGGTCATATCATAGTGGTTCTGCAAAGACATTGAAATCTATACAGATTACACTTCTTGCAAGATTGGAAAAGTTTAATCTGAGTTCCCTTGCTGCACTTACTGCAACTGATGAAATGGAACTTGATAAAATCGGTGATAAGAAAACAGCGGTTTTTGCACTTATCCCCGAAAATGATACAAGTTTTAATTTCGTTGTAGGTATGCTTTATACACAGCTTTTCCAACAGTTATATTATCAGGCAGACTTTGTTCACGGCGGCAGACTTCCTGTTCATGTTCACTTTGTAATGGACGAGTTTGCAAACATTGCTCTCCCTGACGATTTCGATAAACTTCTTGCAACAATGCGTTCAAGAGAAATCTCTGTATCAATTATCATTCAGAATATGGCACAGCTTAAAGCCTTATTTGAAAAACAATGGGAATCCATTGTCGGTAACTGTGATGAGTTTCTTTATCTCGGTGGTAACGAGCAAAGCACACATAAATATGTGTCAGAGCTTTTAGGTAAAGAAACGATTGACACAAACACTTATGGTCAATCAAGAGGTAGAAATGGTAGTTATTCTACCAACTATCAAGTATCGGGACGTGAACTCTTAACTCCCGATGAAGTAAGAATGCTTGATAACAAATATGCTTTATTGTTCATAAGAGGTGAAAGACCTGTTAAGGACTTAAAGTATGACATTCTCAAGCATCCAAATGTAGAGTACACAACGGATGGTAAAGCCAAAAATTATGAACATGGCTTTGCTGACCAATCTTCGTTTGAGTTGTTATGTCATAGTTTGGATGATTTTGAACTCGATGAAAAAATATCCGAAGATGACTACTATATCTATTCAAGTGAAGAAATCGAAGAATATCTATTAAATAATTTCAAGGAGGAAACAAATAATGAATAACAAACTCTCAAAAACAAACAAGCTCCCTATGGAGGGTAAAGTAAAGAAAGGCTTTAAGGCTTATGTAGGCATTATTCTTTGCCTCACAATGCTTTTTGTATGTGGTGTAACCGCTTTTGCTGCAGATGACCCCGTATCCGTTGTAAACAATCTTTCAACCTTTATATTCGGTCTTATCAGAGCCGTAGGTCTTATTCTTCTCGGTTTTGGTATTGTGCAGGTTGGTCTTTCGCTTAAATCTCACGACCCTTCGCAGAGAGCTAACGGCTTCCTTACCGTTGCCGGTGGTATCATAATCACATTTGCAAAAGAAATTCTTGACCTTATTGTGGGGTAAGAAAGGAAAACTGTTAAAGGTTGCAAAAATCCTTTGTAAAACAAATTGAACAAATAACTTGAAACTGCTCGGTTGAAATCAATCGGGCAGTTTGCTCTTGAAGGGAGGTCTTTAATGGAAGAATCAAGTAATTGGGTTGTCCAAAACCTACAAAATGCACTTGCAACTTGGAATGACAAGTTAAGTGAAATATGGCTACTCATCACTCAATCTCCCGAAGAATTTAAAGATGGTACTATTTGGAATGTAATAACAAACATTCACGGAGCACTACAGGCAATAGGTTATTCCCTGTTAGTGCTCTTTTTTGTTGTCGGAGTAATGAAAACTTGTGGTAACTTTGCAGAAATGAAACGACCTGAAATAGCATTAAAAATGTTCATACGATTTATACTTGCAAAAGCATCTATTGATTACGGTCTTGAATTGATGATGGCTCTGTTTGATATAGTCCAGGGCATTGTTTCCAAAATTATGGCAACGTCAGGACTTGCAAGAATAGACGAAATGGTTTTGCCTGAATCAATAGTCACGGCAATAGAAGAAAGTGGATTTTGGGAAAGCGTACCTCTATGGGCAGTAACCTTGATAGGTTCTCTATTCATAACTGTACTTTCATTCATAATGATAATGACGGTTTATGGACGTTTCTTCAAAATTTATCTTTATACGGCTATTGCTCCGGTTCCTCTGTCAGCGTTTGCAGGAGAACCTTCATCAAATGTCGGAAAGAGCTTTATAAAATCATACACGGCAGTTTGTCTTGAAGGAGCAATTATTGTTCTTGGCTGTATAATCTTCTCGCTATTTGCTTCATCACCACCTGTTGTTGATGAAACAGCGGCAGCAGTAAATCAGGTATGGACTTATGTTGGAGAACTCATATTCAATATGCTAGTTCTTGTTGGTACTGTTAAGATGAGTGACCGAGTAGTTAAAGAAATGATGGGACTGTAAAGGAGTTGAAAACTATTGGAAGTTAAAATAAACCGTGAAATCCGAGATTATTCAGAACAGGTATATTTCGGACTCAATCTGCGACAGTTCGTGTTTTCAATATTAGCCTGTGGTGTTGCTGTTGGGTTGCACTTTTTATTAAAACCATTTTTCGGTATTGAAACACTCAGTTGGGTTTGTATAGTTGGTGCAGCTCCTTTTGCAGCTCTTGGCTTTTTTAAATATCACGGAATGACAGCAGAAAAAGTTGCAATGACGTATATTAAAAGTGAATTCCTTATGCCAAAGGAATTAAAGTTTATCTCAAAAAATTATTACGATGAAATGGAAAGGAATGGTGACGATGTTCGACCTGATAGGAAGCATCAAAAAGAAAACAGGTTTAGATGATTTATTTGGGGATGGAATGTCAGTCCCCAAGTCTGTGCAGGATGTCATTAAAATTGATTCCGTTTATGCAGACGGAATTTTTATGACGGGTAAAGACAGATATTCCAAAACCTATAAATTCACAGACATTAACTATGCTGTATCAAGTAAAGAGGATAAAGAAGCAAACTTCCTCAGATATAGTGAAATATTGAATTCCCTTGAAAACGGAATTTCAAGTCAGATAACGATTATAAATCGCAAACTGAAAACAAGTGAGCTTAAAGAAATTGCACTTCTTGATAAAGCCTATGACGATAAAGATAAATATCGTAAGGAAATCAATGATATGCTCACAATGTTAGCAAATGGAGCTAATGCAATAGTGCAGGACAAATATGTTACACTTACTATTCAAAAGAAAACAGTTGAAGAAGCAAGAAATCACTTCAACCGTGTAGGTGCAGATTTGAATGCACATTTTTCAAGACTCGGTTCAAAATGCTCCGAGCTTGACTTAACCGAAAGACTTCGCATTATTCACGATTTTTGCAGACCTAAAGAATCAGCAGATTATCACTTTGATTTAAGAGATACTATGCAGAAAGGTCAAAGTTTTAAAGACTATATCTCTCCCGATGGATTTGAGTTTAAGTCAGACTACTTCAAAATGGGAGATAGGTTCGGTAGAGTGCTTTTCATAAGAGATTACCCCTCATATATCAAAGATAGTGTTGTGTGGGAACTCACAGACACAAACAGAAATATGATTTTTAACTTTGATATTATCCCGGTATCAACAGAAGAAGCACAGAAGTTTGGTGAGAAACAAGCTCTCGGAATAGAGACGAATATAGCGAATTATCAAAGAAAGCAGAACGCCAATAACAACTACACCTCGGTTATTCCTTATGACCTTGAACAGCAGAGAAAGGAAATTAGAGAGTTCCTTGATGACCTTACAACTCGTGACCAAAAGATGTTCAAGGTTGTTATTACCGTAATGCACACAGCAGAAACTCTTGAAGAACTTAATAACGATACTGAAGCAATACAGGCAACGGGCAGAAAGCACATGTGTCAGCTCGGTGTTCTTAAGTATCAGCAGTTGGAAGGCTTTAATGCAACACTTCCTATCGGTATCAATAAGATTGAAGCAAGGCGTACACTTACAACGGAAAGCCTTGCTGTTTTTATGCCATTTAAGGTTCAGGAAATTCAGCACGAAGGCGGCATATTCCAAGGTGTAAATGTTATCTCTAAAAATATGATTATTGTCAATCGTAAATTCCTGCTCAATGGCAACTGCTTTATTCTTGGTGTTTCGGGTTCAGGTAAATCATTTACAGCGAAAGAAGAAATCGTAAATCTTTTGCTTTCAACAGAAGCAGATGTAATGATTATCGACCCCGAAAGAGAATACTCTGCACTTGTAGATGCTATGGGCGGTCAGGTAATTGAATTGTCTGCAAAAAGCAAAAATCACATTAACTGTCTTGATATAAACAAGGAGTATGGTGATGGTGCAAGTCCTATTTCATTTAAGGCAGAGTTTGTTCTCTCGCTTTTTGAACAGGTAATGGGTAAAGATGGTATAGATGCTATGCAGAAGTCTATCGTTGACCGTTGCCTTAAAAATGTTTACGCATCATATATCAAACGAGGCTATGAGGGCAAAGTTCCTACACTCGTTGACTTGTGTAACAATTTGAGAAAACAGCCTGAACCCGAAGCTGCTGACCTTGCAACTGCAATGGAACTCTTTGCATCAGGTTCACACAGCACATTTGCTCATAAGACAAATGTAAATATCGAAAACAGACTTATCTGTTACGACATTCTTGAACTCGGTAGTCAGTTGATGCCTATCGGTATGTTGGTTGTTCTTGACAGTATTCTCAACCGTATTACAAAGAACAGAGCAGAAGGCAGAGAAACGTATATCTTCATTGATGAGATTTATTTGCTTTTCCAACATGAATATTCAGCTAACTTCCTTTTCACTCTTTGGAAGCGTGTTCGTAAATACGGAGCTTATTGTACGGGTATCACACAGAATGTTGATGACCTTTTACAGAGCCATACTGCAAGAACTATGCTCTCTAACTCAGAGTTCATTATTATGCTTAATCAAGGTAGTACAGACAGAGATGACCTTGCTAATCTTTTACAGATCAGTGAAACGCAAATGCCCCATATCACAAATGTAGAAGTGGGACACGGTCTTGTTAAGGTCGGTTCTGCTCTCGTTCCTTTTGAGCGTAAATTCCCTAAAAACACAGAATTGTATAAACTAATGTCAACGAAGGTTGGCGAAACAATTAACTAAAGAAAGACGAGGTATTTTCTATGTATAACATTAATAATTTTCAGAATAACGATGATGTAAGGGTTCTTGACAATCAGGGACCCTTTTCTGTTATCGAATACAAAAAGGATTTGAGTGTAAATCCTGCAACAGCAATGCTTTCATATTATTGCAATGAAATGAATGTAAGAAAGCGTCAGCTTGTATGCGAACTCAAAAATGCAGATATTACACTTCAGGCAGGTGCTATGCAGTGGTCTGTCGGTAATGTAAATGCAACTACGGGCATTAAGGGTGTCGGTGATTTATTCGGCAAAGCAATAAGAGGTAAAATGACAGGTGAAAGTGCAATTAAGCCTGAATATACAGGTAACGGTACTCTCGTTCTTGAACCAACTTACAGACACATTCTTCTTATGAATACAGCAGATTGAAACGGAGCAGTTGTTCTTGATGACGGTCTTTTCCTTGCTTGTGATTCTGTTCTTCAGCAGAAAGCAGTAATGAGAAGTAATATTTCCTCTGCAGCTCTCGGTGGTGAAGGTTTGTTTAACCTCTGCCTTACAGGTAACGGTGTATTTGCCATTGAATCTCGTTGTCCCAAAGAAGAACTCATTGAAATTACACTTGATAACGATGTTCTCAAGGTAGATGACAACCTTGCCATTGCTTGGAGTAACAGCCTTGATTTCACAGTAGAACGTTCAGGTAAAACTCTTGTTGGCTCTGCTGCTTCAGGTGAAGGTCTTGTAAATGTTTACAGAGGTACGGGCAAGGTTCTTCTTGCTCCGGTAGAAAAGTACCCTCAGCCGATGATTCATTAAAAAACTCACCCTTTGGTGATAATCGGAGGTGCAAATGGGTAAAGGAATAAAAACTCGTGAAGTAGTACAAAACATTAAGGTTCACGACTCTGCCGTCAATGTTGGCGACAGAGTTAAGAACATTGGTGTGAAATCTAAAGAAGCGGTAAGTGAAAATATTAACCCAACAGATGCAGGTTCTCCTGAACAATATGCTTCTGATAAAATATCTGATGCAGTGAGAACGGGAACGGAATCTGCTACTGTTGGGACGGAAAAGGCTATTAAAAAAGGTGCTGAAAAAGCAACTGAGAAGATAAAAGAAAAGATTGATAAAAAAAGAGAACAGGCTAAAACGGAAGAAATGCCGGAAGAACCTTGCGAAAACTCTAATACAGAAAATCAAGATACTGTTGAAATAGAGCCTAATTCTGAAACTGAAAGTCAATCTTCTACAAGCAATAATGATAATTCAAAGGTTGAGAGCAAGGAAACTGTTGATTCCAAGTCCGAAACTGAAATATCAAGTCAATCATCTGATAACAACAGCCGAAGTCAAAAGA
>JAXJUJ010000046.1:0-1977 GCA_036309125.1 Acutalibacteraceae bacterium
GCTGATATTCTCGCAGAATTTAATACTGTTTACAAAGATTTCGATAACACAAGCTACGTTGATGAATATATAAAAAGAAGCATTGTAATCGGCAAAAAAGTTGATGTTATTAATGCTTTTCAAACTAAAGCAGCAACCGTTTTAGGTATCAGTAAAGATTGTAAGCTTCATATAAAATATGAGGATGGGGCACAGAGCTTTTTAGATTCGGGCGAGATTTCGGTCAAATTGTTATAATAATTATTCAAAATACACAAGAAAAACGCTTTTAAATCGTCAAAGAAACAATTGATTTTTTTCTCAATAGTATTGCAATTATTAAAAAAGTATGATAAAATCTGTTCGTATATATGGTAGTATAATGCTATCGGTATCTATTGCTAGGAGGATTATTATGAAAGCAACAAAGAAAATTCTTTGCATCACTTTAGCTTTAGTGGTTGCGGGTCTTGCTTTAATTATGCCTATTTCGGCATCTTCAGCTGACCTTCCCGTTATTGTTGTTGACGGAATCGGTACAACTCCCTTGTATCAGAATTTCGGCACACCCGAAGAAAAGCTTGTTTTTGACGATGCAACAATTGAAGCATTAATTACAGACGGTGTTAAAGCCTTCGTTAAGGGTGCTAACTCAGATGCAGATTACGATAAATTTGCTGACGAGCTTATGCCTGTAGTTAATAAATACATTGAGCCTATTGCTTATAATCTTGACGGTACACCGAAGGATCCTACTGTAGGCTTCTATCAGTATGACTTACCTTTAGCAGCTTACACAGAAGAAGAGCAGAAGAGCTTGTTCCCCGAGTTTACTCAGATAGTTGCTAAAAAGTACGGTGCTGATAATACATATAACTATAGCTATGACTGGCGTGCAGATCCTGTTGATAACGCTTTCCTTTTAAATGAGTATATTGAACACTTTAAAGCAACAACAGGTGCTGAAAGAGTAAACGTTGTTTCAATGAGCTTAGGTACAACAGTTGTACTTGCATACCTTAACTACTTTGGTGGCTCATCAATCAACAACTGCGTATTTGCATCAGGTGCATGGCAGGGTACAAGCATCGTTGGTAACCTTGTTACTAAGAATCTTCGCTTAGATGCTTTCACTCTTGAAAACTATCTTGTTCAGTCAGCAAGAGATAGCTTTACAACTCATATATTTGCTTTTGCAATTTCTTATATAGCAACAGATGAAGGTCTTACTGAAGAATATATCGGCGACCTTAACGATGCGCTTCTTAACCTTATGCCTCGTTTGTTCTCTGATACATTCGTTCCTAACGTAGCAGGTATGCCCGGTCTTTGGGCTCTTTGTCCTCAGGAGGATTATGATTTAGGTAAAGCAACTGTTTATTCAGAGGTTGCTATTAACCCTGACCTTGAAGCAATAATAGATACCTATCACGATATTCAGAATGAAGATAATGCAAAACGCATTATTGAAGATGCAATGGCTGAAGGTATGAGATTCAGCATCGTTGCAGGTTACAACAGCCAGATCGTTCCTATCAGCGACGAGTATGAGCAGAGTGACTCTGTTATCGATACAAAGTATATGAGCGGTGGCGCTACATGTGCTAAATACCTTAAGGCTTTTGACGATTGGGGCAACATTTACACTCAGGAAAAACGAGATGGTCACAATCACGTTTCTTGGGATTATAAGATTGATGCTTCAACTTGTATGTTCCCCGAGCAGACATGGCTCATCAAAAACCTTACTCATGGTTACGCAATTGAAAACGGCACTTTAGATATTCTTATCTGGCTTCTTACAGCTGATGCTCAGCCCACAGTTCATACAGATAAAGAAAACTATCCTCAGTTTATTCTTTACAATACATACAGAAGAAAGCTTACACCTATCAATACTCAGGGTATTATCGGTGACGTTGACCAGAGCGGTGCAGTAAGAGCTGAAGACGCAATAATCGCTCTTCAGATTGCATCAGGTCAGATTGCTCCCACAGA
>JAXJUJ010000047.1:0-1800 GCA_036309125.1 Acutalibacteraceae bacterium
CTGCTTGAAATGGTAAATCTCACAGCAGACGTACTTGAACTCAAGGCTAACCCCGACAAGCTTGCAAAGGGTGTTGTTATCGAAGCAAAGATCGACAAGGGCAGAGGCGCAGTTGCAACTATCCTTGTACAGTCAGGTACACTTCACTCAGGCGATATCATAATCGCAGGAACAGCTCTTGGTCGTGTCAGAGTTATGAGAGATGACAAGGGCAGATCTGTAAAGGTTGCAGGACCTTCTGTTCCTGTTGAGATTATGGGACTTTCAGAAGTTCCCAGCGCAGGTGATGACTTTGCGGTAGTTGAAGACGAAAGACTTGCAAGAGAGCTTGTTGAAAAGAGAAAGTTTGAAGCTAAGGAAGAACAGTTCAAGCTTTATAAGAAGGTAAGCCTCGATAACCTCTTCTCACAGATCGAAGAAGGCTCTATGAAGAAGCTTCCCATCATTGTAAAGGCTGACGTTCAGGGTTCAGTAGAAGCAGTTGCACAGTCACTTTCAAAGCTTACAAATGAAGAAGTAAGAGTTGAAATCATCCACAGTGCAGCAGGCGCTGTAACAGAAAGCGACGTTATGCTTGCCCGTGCATCTGACGCTATCATCGTAGGCTTTAACGTAAGACCTCATCCCGCAGCTGCAGAAAATGCAAAGCGTGATGGCGTTGATATCAGACTTTACAGAGTAATTTATGATGCTATAGAAGAAATCGAAACCGCTATGAAGGGTATGCTTGCACCCAAGTACAGAGAAGTTGACACAGGCCGTGTAGAAGTAAGACAGGTAATGAAGCTGTCCAGCGTAGGCGTTGTTGCAGGTTCTTATGTTCTTGATGGTAAAGTACAGAGAAACGGTGAAGTAAGAGTCGTTCGTGACGGCATTATTCTTGCAGTTGATAAGATTGCAGGCCTGCGTCGTTTCAAGGACGATGTCAAGGAAGTAGCTGCAGGCTATGAATGTGGTATTTCCCTTGAAAAGTACACCGACATCAAGGAAGGCGACATCTTCGAAGCATTCATCACAGAAGAATACAGAGATTAAACCTGACGGTAGTTTTTCAGACTGCTCTGAATATTTTATGAGCAGTCAGGAAAACACAGTAAAGAGGTGTAAAAATGGCAAATTTCAATATCAGCAGACTTTCGGAGGATGTAAAGCGTGAAATATCCGTTGCCCTCCGTGATATTAAGGACAGCCGTATATCAAACGGACTTGTGAGCGTTTCTCATTGCGAGCTCACAAACGATTTGTCCTACTGCAAGGTCTATATCTCTTCCTTAGAAGGCGGAGAAAAGACCGCTGACGCTGTAGAATGTCTTAAAACAGCCGCAGGCTTTTTTAAGAAAAGAATTAATCAGCGCATAAAAATGAGAAAGATCCCTGAGCTTATCTTTCTGCCAGATAATTCGCTTGATTATTACGAGCATATAAGCGATGTTATCAGCAAGCTTCCTAAAAGAGAAGACGATACGACAGAAGAATAATCAGTGTAGGAAGGAAAAATCCGGATGTTGACAGACAAGAAAAAGGCGGCACAGATACTTCTTGAAAACGACGATTTTCTTATTCTGTGTCACGCAAATCCCGATGGCGATACCTTAGGCTGCGGTTACGGGCTGTGCAGGATATTACAGAAGATGGGCAAAAGAGCGAAGGTTCTTTGCGCTGATCCCGTTGTAAGCAAAATGGCGTTTCTGAAGGACTCCGTAACAGAGCAGGATTTCACCGAAAAGACGATAGTTAGTGTTGACGTAGCAGATACAAAGTTACTTGGAGCACTTGAAGAGCAATACGGTGACAAGATAC
>JAXJUJ010000048.1:0-36880 GCA_036309125.1 Acutalibacteraceae bacterium
ATTTGCCAATCATTGAATCACTTAGACCTGTTTCTTTCGCTAATGATAATGCTGCTTCTCCTGCCAAGTTTCTTTGTACTATTCTAAGTTTTTCTTCTTTTGTATGACTCTTGTTTGTACCACCTTTTGGTCTACTCATATCTTTCATCTCCTTTTCTTTATCTTAACATAAAAAATGATAGCAGACACTTTTTTAGTGTCTACTATCACTATATCATTTCATACGGCACAAAGCCATTCTCTCATTTTTATTGTCAGACAACGGATAAAAATCCGTCTGATATTTTTAAAGAATAATCTCTTTGCCTTTTTCTGCTGACTCGTAAATTGCGCACAGAATCTTTATCATATCCACGCCCTGAGACGGTTTGAAAACGGGTTCTGCGCCCTCTGTGAGCACGTCGATGAAATTGCAGATATTTTTCTTGTGACCGTTTGTGTCAATCTTACCTCTCTGAGCGATATCAAGAAGCTGTCCGTCATCCTCTGTGAAGAATTCAACCTCGTTATCGTCCCATTTGAGACCTGCCTTTGTGCCTCTGAGCTCAACGTAACGTGTTTCTTCCTTGATATTAGATGCCCAGCTGAATTCAATCTGAAGCACAGCACCGTTGTCAAAACGGATCATACCCATTGCAAGGTCTTCAACGTCAAATGTGCCTTCATCTTTTGCATCACCGAATTTTGAATGTTCAGAGTCGCTTGTGGTGCTGTCTGCAAATTTTGTGTATGTGTTTGCGCTGACTGCAACGGGAGTCGGGTTGCCCATAAGCCACACAGCAAGGTCAATCATATGAACGCCAAGATCGATAAGCGGACCGCCGCCTGACTGAGCCTTTGTTGTGAACCAGCCGCCTTTGCCCGGGATACCTCTTCTTCTCTGCCAACCGCAACGGCCGCAATAGATTTCACCCATTTTGCCTTCTTCGATGAATTTCTTTGCATACTGTGAAGCTGTTACAAAACGGTTGTTTCTGATAACCATGAGCACCTTGCCTGCTTCGTCTGCAGCATTTTTCATTTTGACAACCTCTGCAACGTCAACTGCATCAGGCTTTTCGCAAAGAACGTGCTTGCCTGCCTTGAATGCATCAACAGCAATTATTGAATGAAGATAGTTCGGTGTGCAGATGTCAACAGCGTCGATGCTCTCATCCTTGAGAAGCTCTTTGTAATCAGTATACACTGCTGCTTCGGGGTAATATTTATCCCTGAGTGCGATTGCTCTTTCCTCAATAATATCGCAAAAAGCGACAACCTCTACTCTGTCGTCTTCGTAATAGTTATTAATGTGTGATCCGCGGCAGATACCGCCATTGCCTATAAGGGCAACTCTTAATTTTGACATGGTGTTTTCCTCCCGTGCAATAAAGTCAGGTAAAGACTACCTGACATCATTATATCAAAGAGGTAAAAAAAAGTAAATAGACAATGCATAATAATTTAATTTTATTGCGATGAAAGTGAGATACTATATTAGTTTAACTTCATCTTTTATCGAACCATCATATCCGTCCGTTTAAATTCGCACTTTGAAAAACCGTTTGCTTTTTGTTGTTTTTGTTTCGTGTGGGTGGTATAATTATACTGACAAAGGAGGAGTCCTTATGATGAACGTTTTACAGACAATTATTTCTTATCTTGTAATAGCTGCAGGCTTTATAACCTCACTTTTTTCCTGGGGTGATCCGTCATTAGTGCCGTACACCAATGATTACGAGATTCCCGAAACCATCCCCGGATACAGCGTGATTTCGACTGATGAAAAATCTGACTGGTCAGCAAAATGGATCTGGGACAAAGAAAGCCTGACAGAGAAAAACGTCTGGATGTGTCTTAGCAAAAGCATCACTCTTGATAAAGTTCCTTCGTCGCTTGTCGCTCACATCTCTGCTGATTCAAAATATTGGCTCTACATAAACGGTGAAAACGTTATTTTCGAGGGCGGTGTGAAACGCGGACCCGACGAAAGCAGCAGTTACTATGACAGCATCGACCTCGCCCCCTTCCTCACTGAGGGCGAAAACACAATCTGCGCTCTTGTGTGGTTCTGGGGCGACGAAACAAGCTATTCATATAATACAAGCGGACAGGGCGGTTTCCTTTTTGAAGCCGTCAATGAGAATACAACCGTCATTTCCGACAAAACATGGAAGGTAAAAAGACACAGTGCTTACATCGACAGCGCTCTTTATCCGCCTAATTACCGACTTGCTGAGTACAGCATTTATTTTGATGCAAGGAAGGATTTTGATTGGCTCAGCGACGATTACGATTTTTCTTCCTGGGAAAATGCAACTGAATATTCCGTCGGTGGTGAGGGTGCTTACGGAAGTCTTTATCCTCGAGGAATCCCTTTCCTGAAGGATTACGGTCTTAAGGACTACGAAAATTCAAAGAATTATGAAAACTACACCGTTAAAAAGCTTTTGGGTGAAAAAATCACCGTAGATATTCCCTACAACGCACAGGTTACACCCTATCTCAAGGTCATTGCACCTGCAGGTAAAAAAATCCGCATAACTACGGAAAACACATTAAGCGGTGCTGTTTCAACCACATATATAACCAAAGAAGGCGAGCAGGAATTTGAGGCTCTTGGTTGGGTTAACGGTGAGCATATTACCTACAAGATCCCACGAGGTGTTACTGTCATCTCTCTGCAATACCGTGAAACGGGATACGACAGCTCATTCTGCGGTAATTTCAGATGCGACGATGAATTTCTGAACTCCTTGTGGCAGAAATCTCTGCGCACTCTCTACGTTACAATGAGAGATAATTTTATGGACTGCCCTGACAGAGAAAGAGCACAGTGGTGGGGCGACGTTACGAGCGAAATGATTATGACGATGTACTCTATGGACAGTAACTCCTATCTGCTGTATCAGAAGGGCGTCGAGTCGATGCTCGCTCACACTGACGAGTCAGACGTGCTTCAGACCGTTGTGCCAATAAGCGGAGACTACTTCGAGCTTCCCGTTCAGCAGCTCGCAGGAATCGTCGGATTCCTCACCTACTACGAATATACGGGCGATGTGGCTTTTCTCGAAAAGGTTTACGATGCATCTCTTGACTATCTTAAGCTCTGGGAAATCGGTGAAAACGGTCTTGTCGTTCATCGCGAAGGCTCTTGGGATTGGGCAGACTGGGGCAACAAAGCGGATATGACCGCCATCGAAAACGCGTGGGTTTACTATGCTTTTTGTGCAGCAGAGGAAATGGCAGAGATTCTCGGAAGAACCGAAGACATCGCTTTTATAAACAGCCGAAAATCCTCTATCGCAAACGGATACGAGTCACTCTGGACGGAAGACGGCTTTAAGAGCAAGGATGTAAGAAAACCTGACGACCGTGCAAATGCTCTCGCTGTTTTATCAGGACTTGCTGGGGAAGATCAGTATGACACCATCAAAAACGTACTCACAACCACCAAAAATTCAAGTCCTTATATGGAGTACTATGTCCTCGAGGCACTTTGCGAAATGGGCGAATACGAAGCCGCAAACAGCAGAATGAAAGAAAGGTACTCAGGTATGATGGGTGAAGATTACTCAACGCTCTGGGAATTCTGGGATTCGTGGCGTGGCACCAAGAATCACGCCTGGAGTGGCGGTCCGCTCGTTATAATGAGTAAGCATTTTGCAGGTATAACTCCCCTTAAAGCAGGTTATGAAAAGGTCGAAATCAAGCCTCAGTACACACTCTCTGACAGTATGAGCTGTACTGTTCCGAGCGTAAAAGGCTTGATCACTCTTGATTACGAAAAAACCTCAGAAGATTATGTCATTAACCTCACACTTCCGCAAGGAATGAAGGCAGTTCTGTATGCTCCTGAAAATGCGGTTGTCACGGTCAACTCCGAGGTTTACTACTGCAACGCAGAGTATGTCGATGGCAAAGCAGGTAATGTAGAAATTGTTCTTTAAGAGTTGATAATTTATCGTTTAAATGATAAAATTTAACCATAGTATTTTAAAGGAGAGATTACGATGAATAAACTTACAGATACATTTGAGCTTTACAATGGTGTGCGTGTCCCCTGTGTAGGTTACGGTACATACCTCACTCCTGACGGTGAGATTGCAAAAAATGCTGTTAAAGAAGCTCTCAGCGTTGGCTATCGCCATATAGATACCGCTTTTATTTACGGTAACGAAACTGCTGTCGGTGAAGGCATCAGAGAGTCAGGTATCAGCAGAGAGGACATTTTTGTAACCACAAAGCATTGGGTTACAATGCGCGGATACGAAAAAGCAACAGAAGCCATTGATATCTCACTTAAGAATCTCGGACTCGATTACCTCGACCTTTATCTGATCCACTGGCCTTGCGTTGAAAGGGTATCACCTGACTGGATGGATATAAATGCTTCGACATGGAGAGCATTCGAGGATGCATATAAAAGCGGTAAAATCCGTGCTATAGGTGTTTCAAACTTCCAGCAGAAGCACTATGATGCACTTGCTGAGCGTTGTGACATCAAGCCTATGGTCAATCAGATCGAGTTCCATCCCGGTTACACTCAGCCTGAAACCGTATCATATTCACAAAAAGAAGGAATGCTCGTTCAGGCATTCAGCCCTCTCGGCTGTGGTGCTGTTCTCGGCAGCGAAATACTTGCCGACATCGCAGCAAAGTATAACAAAAGCGTTGCTCAGATATGTCTTCGCTTTGTTCTGCAGTCAGGTCTTAACGTACTGACAAAGTCTGTCACACCTGCAAGAATACTTGAAAATACACAGATTTTCGATTTCGAACTCACTGCTGAGGATATGGCTGTTATTTCAGCTATGCCCGAAATCGGCTTTACAGGCTGGCTTCCCGAAAATGCACCTGCAGATGCTCTGACCTGATAATTTTGCAAAACGTTAAGAGCAAAAGCTATTGCTTTTTTCTTTACTCAGGTATTATAATTATTCCAATAAAACAAATAAGGGGAAAAACCGATGAAAAGCAGAAGAAAAAAAATCATTTCACTGATCCTGACACTCGTTATGGTAGCAACGATGTTTTCATTCACTGTCGGTGCCGGCTACAGCGGAATGAATTATAATCCCGCAGACACTCAGAATGAAACAGACAAAACAATCCGTTTTAATTCAGACGGTAAGCTTAAGATAATGCACGTTACAGATACTCATCTTGAACACAACGAAAATCTTGAATCGTCAATATGGCTTATTGAAAAAGCCTGTGATGCTGAGAAGCCCGATATCGTTATGCTGACAGGTGATATCGCAAAAAACTGTGAAAATCCGGAGGACACAAAAAAGCTCATCAATGCACTTATGAATGTTTTCGATTCAAGAAACATTCCTGTTGCAGTAACCTTCGGTAACCACGACTCTGAAGGCGATGCTATGACAAGAGACGAAGTTCTGGCTTACTACAACACCTTCTCCTGCTCACTTTCAGTCAATGATGTTGAAGCGCTTTCAGGCTCCGGAACAATTAACATCCCCGTGCTTGCTTCTGACAGCGATAAGGTAAAATTCAACCTCTGGGTCTTCGACTCAGGCGACTATGACGAAGAGCATCGCTACAGCTGTGTTCAGGCTGATCAGGTTGAATGGTATAAAGAAAAATCAGATGAACTTGCTCAGGCAAACGGTGGCGAAAGAGTAAATTCACTCGTATTCCAGCACATCATCGTAGGTGAAATCTATGATGCACTCAAAAAGGTTAAGACATGGAGAGCTTTTGCTTTCCCGCATTTGTATAATGAGGATGAATACTATATGTTTAACCCCGACACAGTGAATCACGGCATTATGAACGAGAAGCCCTGTCCCGGTTACTATAACTTCGGTCAGTTTGATGCTATGGTTGAAAAGGGCGATGTCCTCGCAATGTTTACAGGACATGACCATACAAACGCTTTCTCCGTTGAGCACAAGGGAATAGACATTGTAAACTCACTCAGCACCCGTTACAAGGGTTCAGCATACACAACTCAGTACGGCTACCGTATAATCGAGGTGGATGAAAACGACACATCTTCTTACGAAACACGCGTCGTCCGTATTTATGATATGTTTGATCTCGACATTGTAAAAGAAGAAAAGAAAAACGGTGAAGAGTTCACTTATAAAACAGCTCTTGAATTCGCAATCAAAGGTAAGGCTCAGAAAATAGCAGCTGATGTTTTCTTCGTAATCATTCAGGCTATTACAGGCAGAAAAGTTGTTTATCCTAATTAATTGAAAAAGCAACAGCGAAATGCTGTTGCTTTTTGCTTTATGAGTGATATAATTATTAAAGAAAGTTGGTGAGCATATGGGGACAGGAATTATATTTAACATTCAAAAATTCTGCATACACGACGGGGACGGTATACGTACCTGCGTTTTTCTCAAAGGCTGTCCTCTCAGGTGCATATGGTGTCATAATCCCGAAAGCTTCGAAAAAACACCAACCCTCTCCTTCAATAAAGCTGAATGCTCACTTTGCAAAAAATGTCTCTCGGAGTGCCCTGCGCGATACATTGAAAACGACGACCTGAAACTGAGTCGTGACAAATGTATCCTGTGTGGAAAATGCACACAAATCTGTCTGAATGGTGCCAACGAAATTATAGGAAAAGAAATGACTTCTGCACAAGTGTTTGACGAAGTTATGAAAGACAAAATATTCTATGACACTTCAGGCGGAGGAATCACAGTCACAGGAGGAGAGCCGTCATATCAGCCTGAGTTTACAACAGAGCTGCTCAGCCTCGCAAAAGATGCCGGAATATCTCTTGCGATAGAAACGTGCGGTATCGGTCCACGTGATTTTTATGAAAAAACAGCAGCACTCGGAACAACCTTCCTTTTTGACATCAAATGTATTGACCCCGTACTTCATCGCAAGCTTACGGGAGCAGATAACACTCATATTATGTCAAATCTTCGCTACCTTATGGACAACGGTGCAGATATTATAATACGTATTCCGTTGATTCCAGACTGCAATGACAGTGACGAGGACATCTCTCTGCTTGCAGATTTTCTCAAGAAAAACGAAGGTAAATACAGATACGCTGAAATTATGCCGTACCACACTCTCGGTACAAATAAAGCTGATAAAATCGGTGTACCTATCCCCTATTTTCACAGTAATGCAAGTGATTCGGAAATTTCCCGATGGTGCACATTATTTGCCGTCCACGGTGTGGATGTACGAATATCGGAATAAAAGAGGTTTATCTATGACAAAATTAACTCACATCGATCCTTTTCTTTGCGGATATTTTTCTGACGATACCCTTGAACACGGTGAAAGAGTCGGTCTCGCGCTGCTCTGTGCCGCAAAAAATATTGATATCAGACTTTCACGTCAGCTGTTACCCGAGACAGCCTTCGAAACAAAAAACGGCAGTTCAGGATATTCACCCTCTGAAGGTCTTTGGTTTTGCAATGAAAAAATAGAGGAGCTTGCAGAAAAGTATCCTGAGCACAGACAGGTTCTTAATTACTATCTGCAGGAGATTAACATATTCAAAAGCAAAGCTATACGACTTTTTTCAGAGCCGACTGAGGCGCTTGACCGTTCAGGTGCTGAATGGGGCGGCGGCTGGGGTGGACATTCAAACCCCGACTACGGAAGAATAGTCAACTTCGGTACAGACCATATCCGAGCGATAATAGCACAAAATCGCGATAAAAATCCTGACGAGGATTGGTTTTACCGTTCTTGCACATACGTGCTTGATGCCATCGATATTTTAGGCGAAAGATATCGTGATTTTGCTCTTGAACGTGCCGAGAAAAGTGAAAATGGCAGTGACAAAGCTTTTCTTCTTCGCATGGCAAAAGCATTTGAAACAGTACCCAAAAAAGCCGCCTATGACTTCACCTCGGCAATGTGCTCGTTTATGCTCATCTTTGCACTTGACGGCAGCGATTCTCCCGGACGCTTTGATCAGTATATGTATCCTGCGTATTTAAAAACACAGAGCAAAGAAGAGATAAATGACCTGCTCGACAGACTCTGGGATTATTTTCACGATCACCGTTCATGGAATCTTTGCATTTCGGGCAGTGATGAAAATTGGAAAGATGAAACCAACGAACTTACATACGACATCCTTGCTATGGTAAGAAAAAAAGGCTACAACACGCCCAATCTTACCTGCCGTATTCATAAAAACACCCCTCAGAAGCTATGGAATGAAATTGCTGACACGCTTGCCGTCGGAACAGGACTTCCTGCTCTTTACAATGACGATGTGGTATGCACAGCACTTGAAAAGATCGGGATTCCACCTGAGGACAGTCACGACTACTGTATGAATGGCTGTAATCAGATAGATATTTTCGGCAAAAGCCATATGGGACTTGAAGACGGCGAAGTGGTTTTCACGAAATGTCTTGAATTCACTCTGCACAACGGTACAGATGCGATGAGTAATGAAAAGGTTTCCGTCGAAACAGGTGATCCCGTAACCTTTTCAACCTATGAAAGATTCGAACGTGCCTTTATGGATCAGCTCGAATATGTGACCTATAATTCCTGCAGCAGTGCAAACACGTGGCAGCACATGCGTGCTGTTTTTCAGCCGCATCCCCTGAGATCCTGTCTGATAGAGGGTTGCCTCGAAAAAGGACGTGACTACAGAAACGGTGGTCCGCTTTATAATCACGGACAAATTCTTGCCGAGGGTATTGCTGATGCAGGCGACAGTCTTTACGCTATTAAAAAGCTCATTTACACCGAAAAGAAATACACTATGTCAGAGCTTATTGATGCACTCAGATCAGACTTTGAAGGATACGAACAGCTTCACCACGATTTCAGAAATTGTGAAAAATTCGGAAATGACTCTGAAGAGGTTGACGAGATAACCTCACGTATACTAAACCGTTTCTTCACCATACTTAAACGTAACAAAACCTACCGTGGCGGAATATTCACGGGAGGATGCAGCACCTTCAACCGTGCTGCAGGATACGGTAGCAGAACAGCTGCACTTCCTAACGGCAAACGTAAAGGAGAGCCCCTTCTTGCCGACAGTATTGCCGCAACACCGGGACGTGATAAAAACGGACCCACAGCTCACATCAAATCCGTCCTCAGATACAACCATACTGATGCTTGCAGCGGATTCGTATTTCAGAACAAGTTTGAGAAAAAGATATTCGCCACTGAAAAAGGCAAGGCTTCATTCATCGCACTCGCTAAAGCATTTTTCGCAAGTGGCGGACAGCAATACACTGTTACAGTTGTTTCTCCCGAAGACCTGCTTGATGCAAAAAAACATCCTGAAAATCATCGCAATCTCATCGTCCGCGTCGGAGGTTACAGTGATTATTTCGTTAATCTCGGTGACGAGCTTCAGGATAACGTAATTGAGCGAACCTTTGCCGAAATTTAATCGTATTATTCAAAAAACCGACATCAGATTCAAAAATCCGATGTCGGTTTTATTTTTGCAGTTTTGTACGATAGCTGTATAAATTAACTTCGTATTTATCCTTATTTTTAACTGTAAAACTCAGTTTTCAATCACATTAACAATACTTAATCTGAACTTATCAAGCTGATTAATATATTCATTAAAAACGTCTGCTTCGTTTTTAGTCTTCACCATACCGCCTGCCACATTAACTGCCGGGAAAGTTGCAGCTGCAGGAATAAGCGTTGCCGCAGCAGTTACCGCTGTACTCGCATCCAAAAAGCTCGATACACCGAAACCGATTGCAGCAGCAGCCACTGACGAGGTCAGACCGACTACCTTAGTGTAATCCTTTTTAGGTGGAATTTCGGTAAACTTCATATCCTGAAATATAATCTGCTGAATTATAGCACCTTTCTGAGGATTGTCCTTACAGTAGTCCAAAAGCCATCTGCCACACTCATCATATTGGTTTTCCCAATCAGTTACTGCCTCGCCTAAAAGAAGCTTAAGCACCGGGTATGAAAAATTCTTCTTTTCTTTCTGAGTCAGCATTTTTCCTTTGACGTTGTTTAAGAATTTTCTCCAACATCTTTCAAAGCTTTCTTTACTATTCAAGATTCGATCTCCTTTCTGCTGATAATATCTATCTGTTTTTCGGAAGAAGAGAGTGCAAACTTTCTGTTCTGCACTTCTTGCATATCAGCGTTTATAGTATTAAGTTTATTCTTTATATTGTTCATTTTATTCGTAGCTTCCTGAAATTTTGCATCAACAGTTTCTTTATATACGTTGTAATAAGCATCAATTTCATTTTCAATGCTTTCAGAAAAAAGAGAACTCTGTTTTTTAAAATCATCCAGAAGCGTGTTGCACGTTTCCGAAACGTATGCATTAAGACTCGGCGAAAGTTTTTCAATGGTATTGTCTTGTACCTTTTCGACGCTCGGACTGAAGAAACCACCTGCAAAAAAGCCCAAAACAGCACCTATAGCCGTACCTATTACGGGAGCAATAGAAGTTCCTATGATTGCACCTGCAGCCGCTGTTCCGAAAAACGCTTTATTTTCCTTTGTAAGCTCCTTCGCGACATATTGTCTGGTGTCCTGCACCGTTTCCGGAGACTTTGAAATTGCCACTTTACGCGTACGCTTATATTTACTGAAATCAACATCAAGAATGCTCAGTTCCTCAAACTTCTTTTTGAAATCATCCTGAAAAGAAAGAACCTGTGCCTCTGCAGCCTTAGCTACCCTGCCAAGTTGTTTGCTTGTATGGGCTGAAATAACTCGCATTTCCGCCATACAGTCTCCTGTCAACGAATCATTGACATACTTCTTGAGATTACCTCTCCGTTTTCCATAACGAAGCAACGACCTGCCTTATCAAACTTTCTTACCTTCGCCGCATTTATTATGTAGCTCTGATGGCATCTGATAAAAGAACCACTTTGAAGCTTTTCAATCACTTCATTGAGCTTTCCGTAAAACTCAATAATCTGTTTATTGGAGTGAAGAATCACCTTGCGCTGATTGCTTTCGAAGTAAATAATCCCCGTATACGGCACTCTGTAGAGTGATTCCTTATTTTTTACAGTAAACCACGGTCTTATTGCTATCTGCTCCCTGATAGTGAAAAGAATACCTTTTGCAATATCTTCATCTACAGCATTCTGAGTAAATACCTTTGACGGACGATACTTTATAAGGTCTAATACATTGTCCATATCACTTGCCGAAACAAATATTATCGAAGCATTCATATTGCCTTTTCTTACGAAACCTGCAATTTTTCTGCAGTCCTCATCGTGAGAGTCAAGCACCAATACATCGTAGTTGACTTTTGAAGACATTTTCTCAAGGATAGATTCTACGCTTCTGGCACAAAAAACCTCAGCGTTTATCTTAGCATATTTTACAGCTATCTGAGCTGATGCGAATATATTCTGAGAAAATTCAGCATTTCCTGTATAAATAGCTATTCTTAACATTTTTTCACTTCCCTTTTATAATACAAGTGTTTTTCAACAAAACACTTACTATGTAATTATACCAATATAGAAAAAATTTTCAATCCACTTTCGTCATATTTTTACATAAATTTACATAGTTCAGCAAAATTTTTGTATTTTATCACCTTAGTATAATCAAATAACTGAGATTTAACCTGCGAATTAACAAACTTCAGCTTTATTTTCTGAATGCACTGTTTATGGCTTTTCCTGAGAGCCGTTCAAAAAACAACTACAAACTGTTGAAAATGTAATGTATTTGTGTTATACTCTTTTTGATTAAATTTTGATTTCGGGGTGTTTATTTATGTCAAAGTGGATTGATAACAAAACAGTAATCCTCACAGGTGCATCAAGTGGTATCGGTAAAATGCTCGCAGAAAGACTTATGAAAGAGCATAACTGTAAGGTAATCGGTATCGCAAGAAGTGAAGCAAAAATGATCAAGTTCGTCGAAGAACTCGGCGACTATGCAAAGCTTTTCTCATACAAGCTTTTTGACGTTTCAAGCTATGACAACTGGCAGAGCTTCTATGACTGGCTCATCGAAAACAATATCAAGCCTGATGTTCTTATCAACAACGCAGGGGTTCTCCCCCGTTTTGACAGACTTATGAACTATACGAAGGAAGAAATCGACGAATCAATCAACATCGACTTCTATTCAGCAGCATATTCTTCAAAGATCCTGCTTCCCCTTCTTCTCAAGAGCAAAACCCCGGCAATTATCAACGTTGCATCTTCTGCAGCACTTATGGCTCTCGGCGGAACATCAATGTACTCTGCAAGTAAGGCAGCTGTTAAAGGCTTGACTGAGGCTATGAGAGAAGAGCTCAGAGGCGAAGCTTACATAGGTCTTGTCTGCCCCGGATTTACTAAGACAGACATTTTCAGAAATCAGGGCGAAACAAACGGTATGGACCTTATCAATATGGTTTCAACTCCCTGCCATAAGGCTGTTAACACAATTCTCAGAGGCATTCTCCACAAGAAGTCATACATCGTTGTAGGCTTTGACGGCAATGCTATGGGCAGATTCAACCGTATGATGCCTGTTCAGGGATCAAGACTTTTCAGCTCAGTAATCAAGGCATTCAAGATCGACCTCTTCGCTTCAACCTTCGGCTATGAAAAGAAGGGCGACAAAAAGGGTAAATAATTAAAACACAGCAATAATAAAGAGTCAGGAAATTTTACGTTTCCTGACTCTCTTTGTTTATTAAATTAAAACTTCTTCAATATCATAAAATCTGCCTTCGTATCTGTTATGCAGATTTTTCATTTCACTCTGATTGACTGCAAAAACTTTATTTTCTGAATAAAGAATTGCCGTCTTTATATTTTTATCCACATTTTCCGTGAAATGTTTTTTCACCTGTTTATAAAGTGGATCTCGGACTTTCAGAACATCCGGAATCTGCACCGATGACGAGCAACAAAGCAGATCACAAAGAATTTTCTCTCTTAATACTTCCCTGTCGCATTTGTCGCTGAAGAAATTATAAAGGCTTTCGGCATAGTCACTCAGTCGCATTTTGTTACCGTTGACAGAATTTCCGAAATCGTTAAAGACATCAAAAGGAGAAATTCCGACTTCGTCCGTAAGGTAACTCAGAGTAAGCAGAAAACGTCCGCTGTTGTAAAGTCTGTCGAGGGCATCCTCGCAGTTTTTAAGCATTCTGATTTCATCTTCTGAAATCCACGGAGTTGATATAACCTCATAGGGTGGCTCATCGGCAAAAGTGCAGGGATATTTTTCATTATTTTCACGCATATCGGCTCCGTGAAGAAGCTTGAGAAATCCCATCTGGAGCATATGCGCACCGAGCGAATAACCGATATTAAAGCTATTTTTAAAGCTCACAAGATCTTCGCCCGTAAGTCCTGCAATAAGGTCAATGTGAATGTGCATATTATTAAAGCTTATAAGCTTTCTGACATTCTCTATAAGCCTCTTTGTATCAGTTCTGCGGTTGATTATCCTGAGCGTTTCTTCATTAAATGACTGCATACCTATTTCAAGCTGCACTGCACCCACGGGCATTGAAGAAAGGATCTGAAGTGTGCTTTCTTTGAGAATGTCACCTGCAATTTCAAAGTGGAAACACACATTGTCGGGGATTTCCTTACCGTAATTTTCTTTGATAAAAAGCAAGATTTCGTTTGCTCTTTCAGCGTTCGCATTGAATGTACGGTCAACGAATTTCAGCGTCTGTGTACCACTTTGTGAAAGTCTGATTATGTCTTTTTTGACCCTGTTGATATCAAAGAAACGAAGTTGAGAGCATCTTCCTGAAAGGCAGAAAGCACAGCGGTAAGGGCATCCTCTTGCAGTTTCGATATAAGAAATTCTGCCGTTCAGATTTTCAAAAAATTCATCGCTGTAAGGTGACGGAGGAGTTTTAGTATATTCCTTTTCCGGAATAGTGATAATCACACCGTTTCCCCTGTAAGTAAGACCCGAAACCAGCGAAAAATCACCGTTCAGATTATCAAGGAAAGCAGGAAAAGTCCACTCACCTTCGCCCGAAAGAACAAAATCGACAAAGTCATATTTTTCTAAAACGTCCTTTTGACGGTAAGCTACTTCGGGACCGCCGAGAACAATTTCACAACAGTGATTTTTCTTTATAATACTGCAGATTTCAAGGGTTTTCGTAATATTCCAGATGTAGCACGAAAATGCCACAACATCGGGTTTTTCATTTATGATTTTCTGAGCAAAAGCTTTCATATCACCGTTGATTGTGCTTTCTGCAACAGACAAATCATAACCATTCCTTGAAAACTCACGGACACCTGCAAGCAGACACCAGGGAGAAAGCGAAGCGTGAACATATTTCGAATTAAGACAAGCAATTATAACCTTCATATTCTTCTCCCTTCGTTTATTTTCAATAGCATAACACAGAATTGAAAACAAAGCAAACATCTTGTAATCCGAATTTTTCTGTGATAGAATTATCCCAAACAGCACGGAGGTGTTCAGGATGAAAAAATTCGTTCAGGTAGGTTGCGGAATCCGCGGTATCGAGGGTTATGCTGAGCCGATTCTTAAAGATTTCAGGGAGCATATTGAGCTTTGCGGTGTTTACGACATCAATCCGAAGCGTGCTGCACTCGTCAGCCATTACGGTGGAGTCGATGTGCCCGTTTATGACGACTTTGACGAAATGCTTCGTAGTGTCAAGCCCGATACAGTCATCGTAACAACGAAAGACAGTATGCACGATTTTTACGTTATCAAGGCACTTGAAGCAGGATGTGATGTTATCGTCGAAAAGCCGATGACAACTACCTTCGAAAAAGCAAATGCAATCAAGGCTGCCGAAGAAAAATCAGGTAAAACTGTTACGGTTGTTTTCAATCTGCGTTATCTCCCCTTCTTCGCACGAGTCAAGGAGCTTCTCAAAAGCGGAGTTATCGGCGAGGTGCTCAGCGTACATTATGAGTGGATGCTCGACACCCTTCACGGAGCAGACTATTTCAGACGTTGGCACCGTATGAGAGAAAATTCAGGTTCTCTTCTCGTGCACAAATCAACTCATCATTTCGATCTTATCAATTGGTTTTTAGAGGATGATCCCGTTGCTGTCAACGCTTTCGGTTCAAGGAAATATTACGGTCCCTCACGTGAAGAACGTTCCGAGCGTTGCCTTACCTGTCAGTATAAAAAGGACTGCGAATTTTATCTCGACATAAATCAGCCTCCTATGGACAAGCTTTATCTTGAGTGTGAGGATGCTGACGGCTACTTCAGAGACAGATGCATCTTCTCAGACGAAATTGACATTGAGGACACAGTCAGCCTCAACGTGCTTTATAAAAGAGGTGCTGTTATGAGCTATTCACTCACGGCACATTCACCCATTGAAGGCCTAAGACTTGTTTTCAACGGTACAGACGGACGCCTTGAATTCGCCAAAATGGACGGCAGATATTCCGACTTTGCACAGGGCATCAACAACGTGATTACGATTTACAACCGTCAGGGCGAAAAAATCACGGTTCAGGCTCCTCAGGATCTGCCCGGCGGACACGGTGGCGCTGACGAGAAAATCAGAGAAAATCTTTTCATCGGCTGCAAGAGCGACCCGTTGGGACAGATGGCTGATACGCGCGCAGGTATGATGTCAATCGGCATAGGTATGGCGGCAAATATATCAATGGCTGAAAACCGCAGAGTTTACCTCAGTGAGTTTTATAATGAGTTTGATTTGTAATAAAATATCATGATATAATAAGCTTACAATATAACAAAGAGGACACAGTTCATCTCATAGGTCGTCTTCAGTTCGGACCTCTTCCACCTGAGTATGGTATACAGTTCACCTTTAAAAATTGTTTTATCGTCAGCGAAGAAGAACTCACTGATGTGGAACAATAATAAAATTCATAAAAAAATGCGTTGCTCCGGCAACGCATTTTTTATACCTTCATTTTCATAAGTCCGTGTCTGTTACAGTAAATGTAAAGAAAACCGCGACCTCGGAACTGCATTCTTGTTTCTGCATTACCCTCGGGATAAAGCTTTACAAAATGAATTTTATCGGAAGTTACATAAGCTATGAATGAAATGTAATGACTCTTTGTCATATCGTGGCTGACGGTGATAAACTTTTCATCCTCCACGTTTTCGATGCTGATTTCGTGCCATTCGTCAACCTCATCGGCTTCAAGCGCAGGAAGCGTGATTCCGCAGCAGCTTATCACAGTTGCACCCGTTGTGTGAATAACATTACCGCACACAGGACAAACATAAAACTTAGAAAAAAGAATATTTGAAGAAAGGTTTTTGTTTATGACAGTTTCGCCTGACATCAGCTCCATTACGGACACACCGAGAGTCTTACTTAAAGGCTCAACAAGAGAAATATCAGGCAGACCCTTTGCCGTTTCCCATTTTGAAACAGCCTTGGGTGTAACGCCTAAACTCTCAGCAAGCTGCAGCTGTGTCAGCCCTTTTTCTTCACGTAATTTTTTAATTGTCGCACCTGTAATGTAAGTATCCATATTTCATTCTCCTTCAGATTATGCGAGTATTATAACCTATTTAAGATATAGAAACAACCTACGCTCAGTAGACAAAAAAATAACCGCAACCTTTCGGTCACGGTTATAATTTCAAATGTAGCTGATAAATCTCACTGCCGTAAATGCAGCATAACCTACAGCAAAAACTATGACTGCTCTGTAGTGAGCCATAATTCTGAGCAGCTTCTGAGCAAACTTCACCTTGAAAAGCCACGCTAAATTCAACACAACCAGAAGAATTACAGCATAGCAAAATGCTATAAAGAAAAACTGATTGTAATTAAAAGCCTGCAGAAAATCACCATTCACCATCGATGCCACACACCTTGTACCGCCACAGCTTCCGCAAGGATAACCTGCTGAAGCGATAGCGCACTCAGGCATAATGCTCATCAACGGTCGGATAAAACTTCTGAGTAAAAGCACGACTGCAACCAAAGAGAAGTCGATCGATACCGCTATAATCTGTTTCTTCTTCAAATCAGAAATTAATTCAGATTAAAGAAGATCGAAGAGTGTGCCACCAGCAATGATCATGATGATTATTGCAATAGCGTTCAAGCCCAATGAGATACATGAGCAAACAAGACCTGCAGTAGCCATACCATTCTTCATACCTGCGTCCTTAGCCTTCTTGAGACCAACACCACTGAGTGCACAGCCAACGATAGCGAGAGGAAGACCAACGTATGAGAAGCAAAGGAATACAAGTGAGAGGATACCAAGTACCATACCTGCGATACCCAAGCCCTTACCGGGAATTACAGGCTTCTGAGGTGCATAGCCAGGAGCGCCATAAGCGTTAGGAGCTGCTGCATAAGGATTTGGAGCTACAGGAGCACCCATCGGAGCTACAGGAGCACCGGGAGCTACAGGAGCGCCGGGAGCTACGGGAGCAGCGGGAGCTACAGGAGCAGCGGGAGCTGCAGGAAGTGCGTTACCGCAACCTGTGCAGAATTTTGCACCGGGTGCGAGTTCTTTGCCACAAGAAGGACATTTCATAATTATTTTACCCCTTTCAAAATATATGGATAAAATTATTTTAACACTTTCAGAATAAAAGTCAATAGAAAACCGACAAAATATTCATATTTTCTTAACAATTTTGGCTGTTACTGCATATTTTTACGTAATCAGACTAAAAGCATACATTTCATGGATTTTTGTACGTCAATTTTCGTATATTTCCTCTCTGCATATGTTAACTTTTTGTAACAACTGAATAGTTTTTATTGCAAGTCAAAATCGTTTATGGTATTATATATAAGTACATTGTTATCAGTATAGAATTACAATGAATTCTGAAAAGGAGACGACCCTATGGAAATACAATTACAGGAACTTATCGACCAGATCAAAAAAGACGGCGTTGAAGCTGCTGAATCTCAGGCAAAGTCGGTTATCGACGCTGCAAATCAGCAGGCTGCAAAAATCATCGCTGATGCACAGGCTCAGGCTGAGAAAATTATGGCTGATGCCAAAGCTGAAAACGAGCGTACTGTAAAGTCAGGCGAAGACGCTATCAGACAGGCAGGCAGAAACCTGCTCATCTCTTTCAGAGAAAGCGTTTCAAGAGAGCTTGATGCAATCATCGGCAGCTCTGTCAACGCTGTGTATTCTTCAGATTCATTGGCTCAGCTCGTCAGCAATGTCGTAGAAAACTGGGCATCAAAGCCTGATGTAGAAGACATCACGGTAATTATGAACAGCAAGGATGTACAGCTTTTTGAAGACACAGCTCTCGCTGCACTCAAGAAAAAGATTTCAGACGGCATCACACTCAAGGCAAACGATAACTTTGACGGTGGTTTCCGTATTTCTGTCAACAACGGCGGTGCTTACTATGATTACTCTGCTGAGGCTGTCGTTGAAATGATGTCAAACTATCTCAGTCCAAAGGTTGTTAAACTTTTGAAAGAGGCGGAATAATTATGTCGGAATATTATTTGATATCACAGTTGCCGTCTCTCGACGGAATCAGTGAAAATATGCCGTTGCCAATCACTGAGGACAGATTTTTCGAGCTGTGCAATCAGCTTCTCGGCAGAAAAGCGCAGAAAGAGCTGAGTAAAGTAACTCTCCTGCCTTCCAGAGATTATGAGAAATCCTCTTCATCCGTGATAGAAAACTGGAATGACGGCGAAAGAAAATTACGTCTGGCACTCGCAAAGGTCCGTGCAGACAAGCTGAAAAAGCCGTTTGATGCTGAAAGCCATCTTCTGTCAACCGAGCTTCTGAAGGTTGCAAACACTGCAACAGAGTCAGAAAGTCCGCTCGAAGCAGAAAAATTTCTCAATCAGCACCGTCTGAGGTTTTTAGAGTCACTCAGACCTATGGACAGCTTTTCAGAGGAGTATATTTACTACTACGGACTTAAGCTGAAACTGATTTCACATATAAGACGATTTGACTCAAGCGTCGGTGAGGTCGCATACAGAAATATTTACAACTCCATTATGAATGGAGATAAGTTGGAGGCTATATTATGACCGAAAATACAGGAAAGGTTATAAGTATAAACGGTAACCTCGTATCTGTCGAATTTGACGGCAATGTTTCGATGAACGAAATCTGCTTCGTTAAGGTCGGCGGTACAACACTTAAAAGTGAGGTTATCCGTATCAGAGGTAACGTCGCACAGATTCAGGTTTATGAAATGACTGACGGCATCAAATGTGGCGACGAAGTAGAGTTTACGGGCGATATGCTGTCTGCAGAGCTTGGTCCGGGCTTGCTCGGTCAGGTTTATGACGGTCTTCAGAATCCGCTGCCCGTACTCGCTGAGCAGGCAGGATGGTTCCTTGAGAGAGGAATCTACGCTGACGGCCTTAATGCTGAAAAGAAGTGGGAGTTCACTCCCATTGCCAAGGTCGGTGATACTTTACGTGCAGGTGAATACATCGGTACTGTTCCCGAAGGATCATTCACGCACAAGATATTCATCCCCTTCTATCTCCTTGGCAAATACACATTGAAATCAATCGTAAATAAAGGCGAATACACTGTAAAAGAGACTGTCGCAGTCATCACTGATGAGCGCGGACGCGACATCCCCGTCGCAATGTCTTTCAAATGGCCCGTAAAACGTGCAGTTAAGTGCTACAGCGAAAGACTTGCTCCCACTGAGACAATGGAGACAAAGGTTCGTCTTATCGACTCCTTCTTCCCCGTCGCTAAGGGAGGAACTTACTGTACACCCGGTCCGTTCGGTGCAGGTAAGACAGTTCTTCAGCACACTACATCAAAGTATGCAGACGTTGATATCGTTATCATCGCAGCCTGCGGTGAGCGTGCAGGTGAGGTTGTTGAAACAATCACTGAGTTCCCTGAGCTTACAGACCCGAAGACTGGACGTTCTCTTATGGAGCGTACAATCATCATCTGTAATACTTCATCAATGCCCGTTGCTTCACGAGAGGCTTCAGTTTACACTTCGGTAACTCTTGCTGAGTATTACCGTCAGATGGGACTCAACGTTCTTCTTCTCGCAGACTCAACCTCACGTTGGGCACAGGCACTCCGAGAGATGTCAGGCCGACTTGAAGAAATCCCCGGTGAAGAAGCTTTCCCTGCATATCTCGAGTCATATATCGCAGCATTCTACGAGCGTGCAGGTTATGTACGTTTACCTGACGGAAGCACAGGCTCGGTAACCATCGGCGGTACAGTTTCACCTGCAGGCGGTAACTTTGAAGAGCCCGTTACACAGGCAACACTTAAGGTTGTCGGTGCTTTCCACGGACTTTCACGTGAACGCTCTGACGCACGTAAATATCCCGCTATCGATCCGCTTATCTCGTGGTCAAAATACAGAACCGTTATCGACGGCAAGAAATCAGACTACTGTAAAAAGATTCTCCACGACGGAAACGAGATCGGATCTATGATGAAGGTTGTCGGTGAAGAAGGTACAAGTATTTCCGACTATGTTATTTACCTCAAATCAGAAATGCTCGACGCAGTTTATCTCCAGCAGAACTCATTTGATGCTGTCGATGCCAACTGCGGCACAGCACGTCAGAGATATGTTACTGACAAGCTTATTCAGGTTCTGGGCAGTGAGTATGAGCTTGACAGCAAGGACAGCGCACGTAGCTTCCTCAACCGTTTACGTCAGAAATTCATTGACTGGAACTATGCTGAATTTGAAAGCGAAGCTTTCAGAAAAGTTGAAAACGAAATCGACAGCTTATATAACGAAAAGAACGGTGCAATCGGCCGTGAAGCTGAAATCTTATTAAAGGACGGTGAGTGAGAATGAATAAAGTTTTTAACAGAATCGAATCAATCACCGGTAACGTTATCACAGTCAAAGCACAGAATGTTCAGTATAAAGAACTCGCTCAGATCAACACACGTTTCGGTAAATCCCTTGCACAGGTAAATAAAATCGAAGGTGATATAGTTTCACTTCAGGTTTTCGCAGGTGGTCAGGGTGTTTCAACCGGTGACGAAGTACGTTTCCTTGGTCGAGAAATGCGTGTGTCCTTCAGCGAAGATCTTCTTGGCCGTATTTTTAACGGTTCAGGTGAACCAAGAGACAGAGGTCCCGCACTCACAGAAAATATGAAACCTGTAGGCGGTCCTTCAGTTAACCCGACGAAGCGTATCCTTGCCAACCGTATGATGAGAACAAACATCCCTATGATAGATATGTTCAACACATTGGTTGTATCACAGAAATTGCCGATTTTCTCAATTTCAGGTGAACCGTACAATCAGCTTCTTGCACGAATCGCGATGCAAGCAGAAGCAGACGTTATCATCCTCGGTGGTATGGGTCTTAAGTATGACGACTTCCTTTACTTCAAGGAGGAGCTTTCAGCAGGTGGTGCATTGAGCAAGACAGTTATGTTCATCCACACAGCATCTGACCCGACTGTTGAATGTATGATGATTCCCGATATGGTACTTGCAGTAGCAGAACAGTTCGCTTTGCAGAATAAGGATGTACTCGTACTGCTTACTGATATGACAAACTTTGCTGATGCGATGAAAGAAATCGCTATCACTCAGGAACAGGTTCCTTCCAACCGTGGTTATCCCGGTGACCTTTACTCTCAGCTTGCGTCACGTTATGAAAAGGCTGTTGACTTTGCTGATTCAGGTTCCGTTACAGTTCTCGCTGTTACTACAATGCCCGGTGATGACGTTACTCATCCCGTACCTGATAATACAGGTTACATCACTGAGGGTCAGTATTACCTCAAGGGCGGACGTATCGAACCCTTCGGTTCACTTTCACGACTCAAGCAGAACGTTAACGGCAAAACAAGAAAAGACCATCGTGCTCTTATGGACGCCATGATCCGTATGTATTCTTCATATAAAGAAACTCTTGAAAAGAAAAATATGGGCTTCTCTATGAGTAAATGGGACGAAAAACTCCTTAAATACGGTAAACTTTTTGAAAACAAGCTTATGGACCTTTCCGTAAACCTTTCACTTGAAGGTGCTCTCGATCTCGGTTGGGAAATCCTTGCTGACTGTTTCCAGAAAGATGAAACCGGTATAAAGTCAGAGCTTACTGATGAATTCTGGCCTGTTAAATAAGGAGGACGGTAGTTTTGGCAAAAATCAAATTAACAAAAAATGAGTTAAAGGTACAAAAAGATGCGCTCAAAATGTACCAAAGATATTTGCCTACTCTGACACTTAAAAAGCAACAACTTCAGGCAGAAATCCGTACAATAGAAACCAAAGTCAAAGCCGTACGGGAAGAAAAGAAAAATCTCGAGAAAGGCTTCAGCGACTGGATTGCGGTTTTCAGCGAAACCGATATGTTCCCCGAAGGAATAATCACCGTCAGCAATATCCGCAAAGGAAGAGGAAATATTGCAGGTGTCGCTATTCCGACGTATGAAGGAGCAGATTTTTCCAGAGGTGACTATGACCTGTACGAAACTCCGCTTTGGGTAGACATCGCTGCAAATCATATGGAAAAAGCGATGTCACTTGATCTGGAGGCAGAAGTGTTAGAAGAACAGGTAAAGCTTTTAGGCGAAGAGCTTAAGTCTACGACCCAGAGAGTTAACCTGTTTGAAAAGGTAAAGATACCTGAAACTCAGAAAAATATCAAAAAAATATCTATCTATATGGCAGACCAGCAGGTCAGCGCCGTAGTGCGTTCTAAGATATCAAAACGCAAAATAGCCCTTCGTAATGAAGAGGCTTCCGAAAAGGAGGTTTATTCGTTATGATTGTTCCTATGAAAAAGGTATCTCTCATAATTATGGGAGATAAGAAAACTGATACACTCAGGAAGCTCCGCAAACTCGGTATGGTTCACGTCGAAATCACCGAAGGATCAGGCGAAAAACTTGATCAGCTTAAGGAGCAGATAGCTCTTCTCGAAAGTGCTGTTTTCATAGCAGGTAACAAGAAGAGTGAACAAGGCAAGGAAATCTCCCTTTCCGAAGCTCTGGATGTGGCCAAAGAAATAGCTGAACTTTCCGAAAAGAAGAAAGAATATCAGGCAGAACAGGTTGTCATCAACGCTGAGCTTGATAAGTTCAAAGGCTGGGGCGAATTTGATCCCTGCAGTTTTGCAGATCTTGCCGAAAAGGGTGTCGATATTGCATTTTATGAGTTGTCCAAGAACGATTATGTATCTTTGGGAGAAAGCATAAAAGCAGTCAGACTTGAAGCAACCAAATCTTCAGTAAAGTGTATGATCATCAGAACAGGTGCTGAAGGAGAAGATGAAATTCTTTCTGATCTGAGCACATACAAGCTTGAGTTACCTGACATTTCAACTGACGAAATGAGGCAGAAGCTCGACTCACTCAGTGACAGCATCAAATCTATTGATGACAAAATCGCTTCCTTTGCAAGCTATACACAGACGCTCAAAAATGCAATCAAAGCCTGTGAGAAAGAGATTGAGTTTGAGATTTATGCAACAGGTATGGCAGATGAAAAGATATCCGACAGCGACTCTTCTGTCAGCGTAGCATACTTCAAAGGTTACATCGAGGAAGAAAACCTCGACAAGCTCAAAAAGGCTGCACAGGAAAATCACTGGGGACTTGTAGCAGAAGATCCCTGCGAAGAGGATGACGTCCCCACCAAGCTTAAAAACAATAAGTTTGTCAGCCTTATTTATCCTCTGACCGACTTTTTAGGTGCCGTACCCGGATATTTCGAATACGACATATCAGGTTGGTTCTTAGCATTTATCCTTGTTTTCTTCGGCATTATCTTCGGAGACGGCGGATACGGTTTATTTATCTGTGCCGTTTCAGCAGTGCCGATTATAAAATCACTCGTTGCAAAGAAGCCTGTCTCTCCGGCTTTCCTGCTTGTAGGACTTTTCGGACTGTCAACAGTGCTGTGGGGAACCCTCACCTGCACCTGGTTCGGTCTTTCAGCTGAACAGGTTCCCGAATGGCTTCAGAAGCTGTCAGTTCCCGTAATTTCCAATGTTTACGAAAACAGAATCTGGCATCCGTTCTGGACTCAGGGTGACGTAGGACTCACCACACCGCAGAATCTTCAGATCTTCTGCTTCACGTTGGCACTCATTCAGCTGACGATAGCACACATCAAAGGCGTGGCAAGAAACAGAAAATCCTTAAAGTTGCTTGGTGACATCGGTTCAATTTTACAGCTCTTCGGTATTTATTACCTTGTGCTGAGTCTGGTTGTAAATCCTGAAGTATTCACTTTCGGACTTGTAATCAGCGGCATACCCGTTGGTACAGTCGCTATCGCACTGATCGGCGTGGGATTTGTTATGAGCTTTGTCTTTTCAAATTACGAAGGAAATCTCATTAAATCAATCCTCGCAAGTCTTACAAACATCGTTTCGGTTCTGCTCGGTGTAGTTAACGTCTTCTCCGACATAGTGTCTTATATAAGACTCTGGGCGGTCGGACTCGCAGGTGCCGCTATCGCAGCTACCGTAAACGAACTCGCAGGACCTTTGCTCGGAAACTTCTTATTTATGATCGTTGCGATTGTTCTTCTTGTATTCGGTCACGGACTTAATATGATACTCAATGTCCTCTCCGTTATAGTTCACGGTATCAGACTTAATACATTGGAATTCTCGTCACATCTTGATATGTCCTGGAGTGGACATAAATTCAAACCATTTAAAGAACAAATAGATTAATTTTCAAAAAAAGAAGGAGAATGATTATGAATCTCGGATTATTAGGAACATCTTTGGCTATGGGTATCGCTGCAATCGGCTCAGCTATCGGTATCGGTATCGCAGGTCAGGCATCAATCGGCGCATGGAAAAAGTGCTATATGAACAACAAGGCAGCTCCGTTCATCCTCACTGTTTTCGCAGGTGCTCCCCTTACACAGACAATTTACGGCTTCCTTTTGATGCAGCAGATGAAGACATCTGCAGCTGATCCCGCTTTCCTTATCGGTCTCGGTATCGCATCAAGCCTTGCAATGGCATTGTCAGCTGTTTTCCAGGGTAAAGCAGGTGCTGCAGGTGCAGACGCTTTGGCTGAAACAGGTAAAGGCTTCTCACAGTACATCACTGTTGTCGGTCTTTGCGAAACAGTTGCTTTGTTCGCACTCGTTTTCAGCATGGTTGCTCTCGGCTAAAAAAATTATTAATAAGCAAAAACGTTGCATTCTGAAATATGAATGCAACGTTTTTTATTTCCTTTATAAATCAGTTCTGATTCCCAGCTGATAAAAAGCTACTGCTGATGCCGCGGCAACATTCAGCGAATCAACTCCGTGATACATCGGTATTTTGACTGTAAAATCACAGCCATCTATCGTTTTGTCAGAAAGTCCGTCACCTTCTGTTCCCATTATAACAGCAAGCTTATTTTCACTCAGCAGAACGGGATCGTTAATCGAAAGTGAATTATCCTTAAGTGCCATGGCTACGGTTTTGAAACCAAGCTCCTTTACTTCATCGAGGCTGTCGTCAGTCAGAAACGTCCATTCAATCTGAAAAACTGTACCCATACTGACTCTTGCCGCACGTCTGTACAGAGGGTCAGAGCATCCGGGAGTAAGAAGTACTGCATCCATTCCAAGTGCTGCCGCAGAACGGATTATAGCGCCCACATTAGTCGGATTCATAACCTTATCAAGTATAACTATTCTGCTCTTATTTTCGCAGATTTCTCTCACCGTCGGCAGAGGCTTCCTTTTCATTGCACAAAGCATTCCACGTGTAAGCTTGAAACCCGTAAGCTGTGTCAGAACATCAAATTCGGCACAAAAAACAGGAATATCGCCTATTCTCTCAAGGATACGCCTTCCCTCACCCTCGATATGTTTTTTCTCCATAAGGCACGAAACAGCTTCATATCCTGCATCAAGCGCACGTTCAATAACCTTCGGGCTTTCAGCTATAAACAATCCTTTTTCAGGAAACTCCCTGTTTAACAGCTGAACTTCGCTTAACCTCGCATATACATCCAGCTCAGGAGCATTAAAATCTGTTATTTCTATAATGTTATTCATATCATTCTCCATTAAGTTATTGTATATATTTTAATCGGATTATTACGTAGTGTCAAATATTTCTTCTCAAAAATAAACATCCGACGCTCTGACGGGTATCGGATGTTTTAGTTAACTATACATATTAAATTACATTCTTTTCTATGCAATCAATCAGGAATTCGCTTACTATCGTATTTGCCCAGGCGAACCAGACTCTTGTAAATTCATCCGGATTATCCACATTAAAGCCTTCGTGCATATACCACTCGCCTGCGTGAGTTGACAATATAAAATCAAGGAGCATCTTTTTCTCCTGCAAATCGTTGGTTGTAAGTCCCTGCATTGCAAGAGCAATATGCCAGATGTAGTTTTCAGGAGTATGCGGACTGCCGATTCCCTTTGCAGCAGAACCTTCAAAGTAAAAAGGATTAGCTTTTGAAAGGAGCATTTTTCTTGTATTCTGATATATTTCATCGTTAATATCACAATATCCAAGATACGGAGCTGAGATAAGTGAAGGTACATTTGCATCGTCCATAAAGAGTGTATTGCCAAGACCATCTACTTCGTAGGCATAAACTTTTCCGAAATCTTCCGTCTCAACGATTGCATATTTTCTGATACCCTCATCGATTTCATCACGCAGAGTCAGAGCCTTGCCTGCCAATTCTTCGTCACCGTAACCTGCAACAACCATTTCCGCCATTTCCTTAAGAGCCACAACAGCAAACATATTGGCCGGAACAAGATATCCGTAAACACAGGCATCGTCACTCGGTCTGAATCCCGACCATGTCATACCTGTGTATGCAACAGGATTACCCTTACCGTCGTTATGGAGGGTATCACTGTACGGACAATTATGACGTGTAAAAAGGTACGGTGAGTTTTCGTGATTCTGCTCAGTCTTCCATGTGTTCAGAATAAGCTCCATCGCCTTTTTAAATTCATCCGTAAACATAGCTTTATCGTCAGTTATTTTGTAATACTGATAAGCAAGATGTATCGCATAGCAAAGTGAATCTATTTCGTACTTACGCTCCCACACCCACGGGCTCATATCTGTAATATCATCAGTATGTCCGTGACCGTTGCCTTCAAAATTGAATGCATTGGCATAAGGATCCATAAGAATTGAATGCATCTGACGTGCAATCACCTTTGATATTACAGACTTTATCTCATCACACTCAAGCATTATCGGAAGATAATTCTTAACCTGAGCAGCCGAGTCACGAAGCCACATCGCAGGAATATCTCCCGTAATAACAAAAGCATCATCTTCGCTTATCTGAATAGTAGTTGTCCAAGTATTGACAAATGTATTATTAAAAAGCTTTTTAATATCCTCGCTATCAGTTTTCGCAAGAAGCTTATCCATATATTCTCTCATTTTTGCAGGAACCGGATTAGTCGGTTCAGGTACTTTAATGCTCATTGCTCTTATCCTCCCATTGCTTTCTTGATATTTATTATACGGGTTACGGTCAGAAAACGCAAGTGTAAAGGTGATTTTTAAATCAAAAAAAGAAACATCCGACACCCTGACGGGTATCGGATATTTTTGGTTGCGGAGGCCGGATTTGAACCAACGACCTTCGGGTTATCACTTCGTGCCTCTTGCGGTGCCCAAAAGTTGCTTTCCGCTTGGAGCGCGGGCAACTTTTGACCGCTACGCTTCGTTATGCTCCCTTCATCCGCCACCGGCGGCGGTCGCAACCTCACCCAACGAGCTACGCTCATCGGTCTCACAACCCGAAGCTTATATTTCTCACAAAAAAAGAAACATCCGACACCCTGACGGGTATCGGATATTTTTGGTTGCGGAGGCCGGATTTGAACCAACGACCTTCGGGTTATGAGCCCGACGAGCTACCGAACTGCTCCACTCCGCGATATTTACTTGTGCACTCCCTTGAGTGCTTGACTATTATACACTGTCATCTGTAGTTTGTCAAGCTTTTTTTGAAATATTTTTTCTTCCTGTTATATTTTATTCGTTAATTATGAATTTATTCCTTTATATGGTGACAAATATAAAAATATATGATAAAATTATTCAGTTGATATATTTCATACAAAGGGTGATATTTTATGAAAAACATTTTTGACCCGGCATTCAGAAAAATCAAACCGACCGAGGGCAAGGACTATACTATTCCTCAGCTCGACCTGAGCGTAAAGCCCGACGGTCTTGATCCCAAATACGACTATCTTTATGACCTTGTAACTGTCGACAATGACAAACCGTATCAGGCACATCCTGACGCTGTTCTTCTTAAAAACGGCAACATTCTTTGCATGTACCCTGCAGGTCACGGCAAAGGTGCTGTTATGACAAAAATCAGCACTGACGGTGGTCGCTCATGGACTGAAAAGCTCAAAAACAGTCCTAAAAGCTGGGAAAAATCCCGCGAAACTCCGACAGTTTACCGTTTACAGTTTACTGACGGTAAGACATCTGATAAAATCGTTATGATTTCAGGCAATCCCAAATGGCCGAACGAGCCTACCTGCGGCGGATTCAACTATTCAATTTCATCCGATGAAGGCGAAACTTGGTCAGAATTCGACCTCGTTTTTGATAAAAAAAGTGACTTCCCTATCATTCCTATCGTTGCGCTTGCAAGCCTTACTCAGCTGAAGGAAAACGGAAAATTCGTCGACAAATGGATGGGCTTTTTCCACAACCCCAACTTCAATAATTTCAAAACAATCCTTACTTTCGATGAGAACGGTAAGCCTCACTGGAGTAAGCCTGAAAAGTATTTTTCAGAGCACCGTGATTATGAAGCAAGTTCAAATATGTGTGAAGTTGAAGTTGTCCGTTCAGACTTCGGCAAGGGTGATGAGCTTTGCCTGATTTCAAGAAGTAACTCCAAGAAAATCAACTCTCTGCTTTCGTTCTCACAGGATGAAGGAAAGACATGGAGCCGTCCCGTCGAAGCACCTGCAGCTCTCAATGGTGAGCGTCATAAGGCTGACTACACACACGACGGCAGACTCTTCATCACATTCCGTTCAATCGAACGCGGTCCGCGAGCTATTAAAACACCGAAGCAGAAGTGGAGCAGTGAAGGCTGGGTTGCTTGGGTAGGTACATACGATGACCTCAAAAACGGACGTGAAGGTCAGTACAGAATCAAGCTTGCACACACTTACCTGCTCAACCAGACAGAACCGCAGTATTCAGCAAACGCAGATACAGGCTACTGCGGAAACGTTGTTCTTGATGATGGTACTGTTGTAACTTCCACATACGGAATTTTCGACAACACTGACATCGTAACTTCTCTTCAGGGCAAAAAAGAAGGCAGAACCTATATCGCATCAAAGAGAATCCGTCTCGAAGACACAGACGAGCTCATTAAAAAATCCCGCTGAAGCTTACATTGAAAATATCCCGTACTCACATCAACCATGAGTACGGGACTTTTATTTTATACTATTAAACCTTGAATACATTCTCGCCTGTGCTGATCGGGGAAATGTCTCCGTTATAAGCAAAACTTGCTTTAACTCCGTCACAGAGATTGATTTTAATTTCTATACTCTCGTCATTACGCTTCCACTCTACACGAATTTCGCCGTGAGGTGTTGTGATATGACCCTTCGCAAAATCAAGACACTCTGAAAAAACAGGTTCAATCACTATTTCATCGTATCTTACAGAATTTTCAACCTGCTTTATGCCCAGAATATCTCTGAAAAGGTAGACCGTACTTGCGCCAAACATCGGGTGAGAGTGCGATGACTCTGCATTCCAGTTTTCCCAAAGTGTAGATGCGCCTGCCTTGCGCATAGTTTCAAAAGAAACGGTATTTTTATTTGCAAGAATCTCTGTAGCAAGGTTACCGTTGCCCGACGAATACAGTACATTCATAAGGCTGAATGTGCCGAATATGCCCGTATCAAACTGTCGGAGAGATGAATACTTCTCAACGAGATTTTTAATCGTTCTCTCATCACCTGCTCCACACTCTGCAGCAAAAGTATCTGCGCCCTGAAGGCAATCAATGAAGCTGCCGTTTCCGTCAGAATATTTCGCTTTCACTGCATCAGTATGTACTCTGATAAGCTCTTCATATTCATCTGCTTTCTCACCGAGTGCTGCACAGAGTTCAACAAGCATTCTGAGCTGAATTATATAGAGCGTTGTATTCACAAACGGCTCAGGGATAGCAATTCTTTCAGGTGTGCACCAGTCGCCAAGGCACCAACCGTCCAGCTCCTCACGAACAATAAGTCCGTTTTCGCAACGTGACTCCATATAGTCAACAAACTTTACCATATTCGGATAAACATCACGAAGCGCCTGCATATCACCGTAGTGATGGTAAAACTGATACGGCACCACTATCATTGCACCGCCCCATCCTGCAGGACCGCCGCCGCCACCCGCAAAGGGTGCTGTGTGCTGAACGTGACCTGTCACCTGATCCTGGCAGTCTTTGATATCCTCAATCCACTTTCTGTACATACCCTCAGCATCAAACTCTGTCATAACTGCATCGCAGGTAAGCATACCGTCACCCGTATAACCAAGTCTTTCACGGTGAGGACAGTCTGACGGAATACATCCGTGTGTATTGCCGAGCTGTGTATTTATGAAAGCTTTATAATACCAGTTGAGCGTTTCATCACTGCATTCAAATGACGAAGTAACCTTCATATCAGTATGAATCACTCTTACCTCGACAGGCTCACAGTTATTGCTGACTGCAAAATACTGAAAACCGTGCCAAGTGAAATACGGATGATAAAGCTCACCTGAAGCATCAGTTAACGCGAAAAATCTTTGTCTCTGATGTCCGTAGCCCACAGATGTGTTGTCAATATCGAGATTCTCGTCAAGATCCTCAGCGCACTCATACCAAAGATGTTCGCTCGGCTCATTACAGCGAAGCACAGGATATCCCGTTATATTTCTTTCGACCTTATATACATTATATGTATCAGCTTTTTTAACAAGCTCGGGCTTTAGTATTTCTATCACCTTATCTGACGGGCACTCCTGAATCTGATACTCACTCAGCGGGACTGAAACCACCTGAGGTGTTGCCCAGCCGTGTTTCTGAGCATCGACTGTATTCCACTGTCTGTCAAATCTCGAATAATCGTGTCTTTCTCCGTGGAAAAGATTTGAAGCTATGAAAAATCCTTTTTTGTAAAGGGTATTTTTATCAGAGCATACAGACGTACCGTCTTCAAAATCAATCTTATAGCAAAGCTTGATCTTACCGTAGCTGACGTTACCCTCACCTTTTCTGAGAAGCTGGTGATAAAATCCACCGCCTACCATTACGCCGATAACGTTTGTACCTTCACAAAGATACTTCGTGATATCGTACTTCATCACATTGATTCTGTGTGACCAGATATCGTTCAGCGGATAGGACAGCACCATATCCGGACGGTGATGATAATCAGTATATGCAGGTGCAAACTCATCGTCGCCTACCCTTTTACCGTTGATATATAAAATAAAATAGCCCAATCCGCAGATTTTAATCTCTGCAGACTGAGCCTTATCACATATAAATTCAGCACGAAAAAGTGCTGCGTCCGCATCACTTTCAGGGCATATCCATCTTGCATCTGAGAAAAGTTCTTTATGTGTCATAATATCGCCTCCAAGGAGATGATACTACATTATTAAAACTTTTACAACAGTCAAAATTATAAATTACAGCTCTTCGACAGAAACAATTCCGTCAGCAGTCGATATAGCTGTCATAATCTTGTCATGCGATATCTTTTTAGGAAGCTGAAGCTGGAAAATCGCACAAGCATTGTTTCCTGACTTTGTGATTTCAAGGTCAATGATGACTATGCGATAACCCTTGATAAGTCTGATGATATTATCAAGATTTTCATTATCTTCGTATTCGACATAAATATTAAGGTTTCTTGAGTTTACGAGCACCCAGTACTCAAACTTGACAAAGAAAATTTCAGCTACAACAATTACGAAAGTTGCTATAACCGCAGCTTCAAAATAACCTGCACCTATGGCAAGACCGATTATGGCACAGGTCCACAGACCAGCCGCAGTAGTAAGACCTTTTACCTGACGACGTTTTGTGACAATAATCGCACCCGCACCGATGAAACCTATACCTGCTACTACCTGCGCACCAAGTCTGCCGATATCAGTGTAAAGGTTCATATCATAGAATAAAAACTGACTGGTAAGGGTTGTCATAGAAGCACCCAGGCAGATAAGTATATGTGTACGGAATCCTGCAGGTCTGCGTTTATGCTCACGCTCGATGCCTATCACACCACCGCACATTACAGCGAGGAAAAGACGAAAAAGCACCGAAACAGTTGTAATATTTCTCAGAAAATCAAGAAAATCAAGCATTTTTCACCCTCCCCTTATATTTCGTCAACCAAGGTGACGTAATCCAGTTTTGAGATTTTAGACATAACGTGTGAATGAGTTTCGTTTTTAGGAAGACCCATAGAAATGACAGCACCAATCACTACTCCGTTGGACTGCTTTTCCCTGTGTGTGTCTACGTCAAAAATCTGAATATTCATCGCTTTGATTGTACTGATAATCTCGCCGAGATTATCCATTCTGTCAAACTCAACGTAAAGATCCATATTTCTTGCATTGGCGATTACCCATGCACCAAGCTTATTGAAAATGGTCGTTGTGATAAGAATGAGAAGGAAGCCGAAAACTGCACACTCGTAAAATCCTGAGCCTATAGCCAGACCCATACAGGCTGACGCCCAAAGACCTGCCGCAGTAGTAAGACCCTTGACCTCCTGACGACCGGTAACGATGATAGTACCTGCACCAAGGAAACCGATACCGTTGATTACCTGTGCGCCAAAACGCGAAACGTCCGTTTTTACGCCAACTTTTGCTACTATATCAGACCAGAGTCCCGAGAGCAAATCTGCTTCATACTGACTGAGAATCATAGTAAGTGCCGCACCAAGGCAAACTATCATATACGTACGGCTTCCTGCAGCACGATGCTTCTGTCCTCGTTCAAGACCGATCAGTCCGCCAAAAAACACCGCCAGAAGAATCTTGATTACAAGAGCCGGCATTGTAACCTGACGAAACGGATCAAGAAAAGATATCAAAGAATCCATTACAGCCCCTCCTTCTTTATATTTTATACCTATATAATATGTCAACGGACGTGATTATATGTTCACGCCCGCCGAGAGATAATAACAAATGATACTATAATCTTCCTTGATTGTCAAGCTTTTCTGTGAATTTTGATATTCTGAAAAGAAAGAATAATAACGGTGATGCTACTATGAAAAACAACGAAAACAAATTTTACCGCAACGTCGATGAGCCTGTTTTCGGACAACCGGAAACCTGTGACGAGCTTTTGCATAAGTACGGCACATACAACATTCAGCCTACATCTGACAATGACAACAGTTTTCCAAAAATATCACAAGGATTACCTGAAAACATCAAAAAGAAATATCATAAAAATTTCAAGAAAAAGGGAAGCGAGTCTTAATCGACTCTCTTCCCCTTTTTTGCAAGTATTTCTTTTCTCAATGCAGCGAGTTTCTTTCTTCTTGCCTCGGTTTCATCTTTCAGGATGACTGCCACTGAATTTTCGACTGAAATCAGGTCGCCCTCTCTGACACCTTCCGGCAAATCGCTGAGCTGAATATTTACAAACTTTCCGTCCTCATCTTCACATACGGCAAAATTTTCCTCTATCCTGTCTACAGAATATTTCAAAAAAATCACTCACAATTCTCTACGTAATTTCTGATCGCTGTTACAGTTTCCTCACTGATAACATGCTCAATCTTACACGCATCCTCTGACGCTGTTTCCCTTGATACTCCAAGACGTACAAGCAACTCAGTAAGCATAGTATGTCTTTCGTAAATCTTTTGTGCTACTTCCTTGCCTATCTGTGTGAGAGAAAGATGACCCTCACTGTCAACAGTCACGTATCCTCCTGACTTCAGAAGACCGATGGCACGGCTGACACTCGGCTTTGAATATCCCATATATTCACATACGTCTATAGAACGCACGGCATTACTCTTTTTAGTAAGAACATAAATAGACTCCAGGTACATTTCACCTGACTCCTGCAAGTGCATAAATTACACCTCCTATGGTATTTATTATAATACCATATCGCTGATTTTTTTTCAAGATATATATCATTCTGTCCTGAACTCAGTTGTCTATTCTGACAATGGAATCATTTCAAAGACAGTCAATATACCAATCAGGTATATTTTACAACATTTTGACGATCTCTGCATATTCAGACTGCATTTAGTGTAATCTGAAAAATCCCCCATTAGTTTTTCGTCCATAATCGACAGTAATATACATATTATCCGTTTTTACGCTTTTCATAAAATCACAATATTCTCACGCGTTTTTTCTTCACTAAGGAACATTATTCCTCTCTGTACGACACTTTTTGCAAATCGTCACTGTCATACTGCTGAAAAATCACAAATCTCGTTGACTTTCATCTGTAAAGGGTGTATGATATTCACGAAACGTGAATTTAATTCACATTATGTAGAGGGGTTCAGATGAAAACGATATATTCTATAAAAAAGAGTGCTCTTGTTTTAGATGACGGAAACTTTATTCTCACTTACGGAATAGAAGCTTCGGACGAAAACAGCGGCAATATAATTTCTGACTTCAAGGATGTTTCTGTCAACAAAAAGCTGACCGAACATATAGTCTCAATACTGAATTCCTGTGAAGTTGAAGTCTGTCACTTTCACGATGTAGTTATCGATGAGCTGAACAGATAAAAAGAGATTGACCACCTGAGTGATCAATCTCTGAAAAACTAATATTTACTTTACAGCGAATTCTTTCTTTGAGTTTTTGTTTGCCTCGGCATTAAGCTTTGCAATCTGCTTGTTTACATCATTCTCGCCCTTGTGGTGGATCGGGAAGATCTTGAGCACAACCCAACCGATGACAGCACCTGCAGCATTGAGAACAGTGTCAGCCATTGTATCCATAATCGGCCAACGCTCGGGGTAGATCGGATCAAAGAGTGTTGCTTCCTTTGCAGTGCCCTCTGCAAGAGCATAGCACCAGTGCTGTGCATCGCCTATTGCGTTTGTTTCGGGATTACACATAAACTGATCTGCGAAAAATTCGAAAAGCTCCCAGGCTGTCGAAGCAAAAAGTGCAAAGCCGAACGATGCAAAAACTATGATCGGAACTGAACACTCTTTCTTATCTCTCTTCTGCATTGCAACGATTGCCTCATAGCCGATCAGAACAGCCAGGCCACTGTTAAGGAAATGCATTCCTGAATCCCACCAATTGAGATCATAGTAGAAATTAAGGAACTTTCCTCCGAAAGAACCGCAGAAAGCCATAAATGTGATAAGAATCTGAATATACGACGGGACATTACGGAAAAGTGACTTCTTCGGGAACATCATCATTATTTCCCAGCCGAACATTGCTGCAAGATTTGCAAGAACCTGCGTTACGTCAGCCATTTCCCTTGTGCCGTTTTTAACACCGATGATACTCGCGATAAGAGCATAAATCATAAGTCCGCGGAAAACCCACCAAACTATTATTTCCCAAGTTTTACAATTTTCTCTCAGACGAGAAAAATACGCTTTCATTTTTATCCATCCCTTGCTAAAGATTTGTCGCAAAAGCTCGTATAAATAATATGATAAAAGAAGCTTTTTGTCAAGGTTATAATATCATCTTCACTATGGTCATTATTTTACCAAAAGCAACAAAATCTTGTTTTATTTTACATAAACAAACTTCTTCATTATTGTAAATCCGTAAAACTATGCTATAATTACTCTATCAACTGAAGGAGGGTTTTTATGGCTGACAAACCTACATCTATGAAAAAATATATGAAAAAGTCAGAAATCGCCACATTCGGTATCGGTCTTTTCGGCGTTGCTCTTATGACCGGCTGGATGCCTGACTACACTGCTACATTTTTCGCAGACTTTGCTTTTAAGGGCAAAGGTTTTGACGGTGAAGCGATATCCAACGCGATTTCAACAGTATTCCTTGTCGCAGGTATCATCGGTGCTGTCTGTGAGCTTGTCATCGGTTATCTTGTCGACAATACACGTACAAAGCTCGGTAAGGTAAAGCCCTGGATCGGCTTCGGAGTTGTGCCTCTCGCATTGATTTCCCTGCTCGTTTTCGTAGCACCCAACACAAACAATCAGACTCTCGCTATCGTCTGGATGTTTGTCATCTATTCACTCTACACAGCATTCAGCTGTGCGGTAGAAAGTCCGAGCAACTGCTTCGGTTCACTCTGCTCCCCTAACCCGTCCGAGCGTTCAACTGCAATTTCCATTGCAAGCTTCCTTCGTTCTGTCGGTCAGAGTGGAGGTATGGTTGTAATACTTGTAGTCGGACTTGTGATGAAAGCAATTATGGGCGAACAGCAGTACAAAAACGCTGAAGCTCAGGGTCTCGACCTTCTTATTTCAACAGCTATCTGTGCATTGGGTCTTATCCTTTTTGTTATGATCTTCTTCACAAACAACAAGGAGCGTGTCCCCTTCACACAGGAGAAGGTTTCGCTCAAGGATGCCGTAAAGGTTGTTTTCACACACAAAAACCTGCTTATGGTTTCGCTGACAAAGCTTGCGGGCTTCGGTCGCGGTGTTTACGGCACTGTTTCTCTTTACATAGCTATTTATCTTCTCGGTTCAAAGGATCTTAAACTTGCTCTGCTTCTTCCTATGGGTATCGGCACAGCTGTAGGTACACTTCTTGTAAACCTTGTTTTAAAGAAATTCTCAACCAAGAAAACATTCATCCTTTTCTGCATTTACGGTGCATCTTCACTTTCAATCCTCTTCCTCGTTTCAAAGGGAATCGGCTTCAACAGCGGACTTATCATCTCCTTCCTTATCCTCAATTTCTTCTGCGGACTTCAGCACGGTAACACAAACGTTACACCAAACATTATGATCGCTGACTGTGTTGATGAAATCGAGTACAAGACAGGTAAACGTCAGGAAGGTCTCGCATATGC
>JAXJUJ010000049.1:0-9435 GCA_036309125.1 Acutalibacteraceae bacterium
AAATACAATAACTTCCCCATGCGTCCACTAAATTGGAAATCTCCTGCTGACTATATCAAAGCTTTTATCAGCTTCGGCGAGGTTTTCTAATTTTGTAACACATCATTGACAAACCTACACAAAAAAAGTTAAATTTATATGCAAAAACGGAGATGACTTCCGCCATCTCCGTTGAGTATTTATTTTATTCGTCGTCTTCGACCTTAGCTTCTGCGATAACCTTTTCAGCGATTGCTGCAGGTGCATCTTCATAGCGTGTGAATTCAAATGTGTAGTAGCCTCTGCCTGCTGTTACTGAACGAAGAACTGTTGAGAAGTTGTTCATTTCAGCCATCGGAACTTCAGCTACGAGCTCCTGATACTTCGGCTCTTCCTCTGAAGCACCCATACCAAGCACACGGCCACGACGCTTTGTAACGTCACCCATGATATCACCGAGGAAGGCTTCGGGCATAACAGCCTTCAAAGTACCTACGGGCTCAAGGATTGTCGGGTTAGCCTGCGGAACACCGTTTTTGAATGCGATGCTTGCAGCCATCTTGAATGCCATTTCAGATGAGTCAACGGGGTGGTAAGAACCATCATAAAGGACAGCCTTAAGACCAACCATCGGATATCCTGCCATAACACCCTTCTTCATGCACTCGTTAAGACCCTTTTCAACTGCGGGGAAGAAGTTTTTCGGAACTGAACCGCCGACAACCTCTGACTCAAAGATAAGTCCTTCTTCCTCTGTCGGCTCAAAGCGGATCCACACGTCACCGAACTGACCGTGACCGCCTGACTGCTTCTTATGACGACCCTGAACCTGAACTGTCTTACGGATAGCTTCTCTGTAAGCTACGCGAGGAACTGTAAGCTCAACGTCAAGACCGAACTTACTTCTGAGCTTAGAAACGATGATATCAAGATGCTGTTCACCAAGACCTGAAAGGATCTGCTCCTTTGTTTCCTTGTTCATTTCAAACTTGATTGTCGGATCTTCTTCAAGAAGACGGTTGATAGCAGCAACGATCTTTTCTTCATCACCCTTCTTACAAGCACTTACAGCCATTGAAAGGCAAGGTGTCGGGAATTTAACACCGCTGAGCTCGATAACGTTATTAGCTGAGCAGATTGTGTCACCTGTCTTTACGCAGTTGAGCTTTGTAACAACGCCGATGTCACCTGCAGGGATGCACTTGCAATCCTCTGACTTGTTACCGCGTACTGTGATGATCTTACCCATTCTCTCTGTTTCGCCTGTACGTGCATTATAAACAGGAGTTTCGGGAGTGATCTTACCGCTGCTTACCTTGAAGTATGACATCTTACCAACGAACGGGTCAGCAACTGTCTTGAAGCAAAGAGCTGCAAGAGGTCCGTCTTCGTCACAGTCAACATCCTTACCGCCTGCATATGAAGCAGCATCGGGAGCTGAGTATGCGAGTTCGTCCATAAGAAGGTCAACACCGTCCATAGTGTAACCTGAGCAAGCATATACGGGATAAACTGAAGAAGCGTTAACACCTTCGTTAAGAGCTGTGATAATTTCCTTACGTGTGAACTCTTCACCTGCGAAGAATTTCTCCATAAGGTCGTCACTTGCAGTAGCAACAGCCTCTGTGAGGATGTCGAGCATTTCCATGATCTTCGGATCATTGGGCATCGGGATTTCAGTAGCCTTGCCGTCCTTGTATTCGAAGCCCTTGCGTGATGCGAGGTTAACGTATGCCTTAACCTGACCGTCAACTACATAGGGAACGATAACGGGACAAACAGCTCCGCCGTGAACTGCCTTGATTTCTTCAAATGTCTTATAGAAGTCACCGTTTTCCTTATCACAGCGTGTGACAGCAAACATCTTACCTCTTTTTCTCGCAGCCTTGAATGCCTTTTCAGCACCAACGTCATATTTGTGACCTGCACCAAGAACGATAAGAACACATTCTGAAGCTGTGATACCTTCTGCCATTTCACCCTCGAAATCGAAGAGACCAGGAGTGTCAATTATATTAAGTTTACAATCTTTCCATTCAATAGGAGCAAGAGCTGTCGCAACCGAAACATGGCGGCGCTTCTCTTCGGGGTCGAAGTCAAGAGCTGTGTTGCCTTCTTCTACACGACCCAATCTGTCTGTAAGACCTGCGATATAAAGCATAGCCTCTGCAAGAGTTGTCTTGCCTCGACCTGCGTGACCTGCAAGTGTGATATTACGGATATCCTTCGCGTTATAGTATTTCAAAACAAATTCCTCCTTTGTTATTGGGCGTCAGGTTTTATTTGCTATGGTTTTTATGTAAATAAAAATATAAAAATCATCTTGCTTACCTATACGTCATGCTGAAACTATATCACATATTAACAGAAAAAACAAGAGATATTTAAAAAATATGTGTAAAATATTTAAAAAATTACCAAAAAATTATGGCTGAGAGCCTCGTAACGAAGCCCTCAGCCATTGAGTGTAAATTTTAGTTTGTATAATTTGTACAATGTGTATATCAAATGACGTTATCTGATCACACCGGGATTGTAGTTGTCAGTTGCATTAACCAGACCAACAGAAATCTGAAGAATTGCAAGAGCATCTGATGAGTTGATCTTGCCGTCGAAGTTGATGTCACTTGCGTTGAGCTTTGAACCCTCAGTAATTACCACAGACTGAACTGCGTGCTGAAGAACTGCAAGTGCATCAGATGAGTTAATCTTGCCCTCGCCTGTAATGTCACCTCTGACAACTATTGCATAAGTGTAAGTAACGTTTGCATCTGTAACAGTGAATTCTGCGCCTGTGCCGAAAACCTCAGGAGCCTTGACCTCAGTGAATTTGTCTGACGGGAAAGCTGCCATAATAGCCTCTGCATCAGGTGCTGCAGCCGGGTTTTCGCTGTAAATGACAATAAACTTGTTGATATGGTCAATCACTGATTTAACAATGAATGAAAGTGTCGGATACTTATCACCGTCAAGTGCCTCAAAAGCGAATCCGCAATCCTTTGAAAGTGCATAATCATCAACGGGAGTAACAATGTAACCTCGTACTTTGAGCTCCTTGTTCGGCACGATAACTGTAGCATCTGTCGGATTGCCTTCAGCATCGAGCTCTGCAGTCTTGATAAAGCCGAAAGCCTTGTCACCGATCTTTTCAACCTTGCTGCCGAATGTGATGTCGCTGTATGCCTTTGCTGTGCAGAAAGCGTAGTTACCGATCACGGTAATATCTTCAGAAACAGTAATTGACTGAATATCATACTCTGCGAATTCGGGAAGTGCGTCTGCAGTGTAGTTGTAAGTCTCGCCTGAACCGTTTACGTTGAGAGCCTTAGTTTCTGCATCGTAAGTCCAAGTGATATTTTCACCGAGAGTACCTTCTGTAACAATAAGTTTTCCCAAAGAAACAAAGGTGATGTTATTCTCAGTAGCATATGTCATAGCAGCTGTAGCATCATAACCTGTAATGCTTGTACCCTCACGGAGTGTAGCTGTGCCGTTATTATCATAATATCCGATAGCCTTTTCTCCGATAGCTTCAACCTTTTCAAGGAGAGTGAAATCCATAGCTGCTGCATTGTAGAATGCATAATTACCAATCTTTGTGATTTCGGGAGCAATTACAACCTTTTCATAAGGGATGAGGTTATATGCAACGAAAGACTCACTTGTATAATCAGTCATAGCACCTGTACCCTTGATGTAAAGAGTCTTCTCTTCTTCGTTATATTCCCAGGTTGCATTTTCACCGCAAACACCATTGGTGATATATCCGATTGAGTTGAATTTAATTCCGTTTTCATTCGCATACTTCACAACAGCTTCATTGTTTGCATAGCCATTGATAGTATAGCCTGAAACCTTCTGTCCCCATCTGCCGTAGCCGAGTGCTTTATCACCTATTGAAACTACTGTAGCAGGAACAGTGATTTCCTTAAGTGAAGTACAGATGTCAAATGCACCTGCACCTATCTCAGTAAGATTAGCAGGAAGTGTAACAGATTCAAGTGCACGGCAGCCGCTGCAGACATCTGCAGGAAGCTTTGTAACTGAATCAGGGAAAGCAATAGAAGTAATTTTTATACATCCGTCGAAAGCGCTCTCGCCAACAGATTCAAGAGTTGAAGGAATAACTACTGTCTCAAGGTCTTCGCAAGCATAGAATGCACGTGAGCCGAGTGCAGTAAAGCCCTCAGAAAATTCTGCTGACTTCAAAGCTGTACAGTAAGCAAATGCCCCTTCATCTACAGATTTGAGAGTCTCAGGAAGAGCTATAGCATCAAGCTTTACGCATTTGTAAAATACGTTTTTGCCGATTTTCTCTGTTTTTGCGCCTAAAGTAACGCTTTTGAGTGATTCGCAGGCAGAAAACATTTCTTCGCCGATTTCAGTAACTTCTGCAGGCATAGTAACTGTTTCAAGCTTGTAACAGCACTTGAAAATACCCTTACCCATTACTGTAACACTGTCAGGGATAACCACACTGACAAGCTCAGGGCTGTAGCAGAAAGCATAGTTACCTATACCTGTGATACCCTCGCCAAAAACGATGCTTGTATACGCAACGTCCTTCCAAGGATATTTGAGATCAACATCGCCGCTGTCATTTTTGTAACTGTCGTAATCAGGGATTGCACCTTCACCGTCAAAACGAAGTTCACCGGTTTCTGCGTTAAAGCTCCAAGTGATGGCTGTTCCTTCAATCATATTGCCTTCAGCAAACGCTGTAACAATGCCTGTCAGAAGCATCGAAAAAACAATGCAGAGAGAAAGAAAAACAGAAAGTGATTTTTTCATTTCCACATCTCCTTTAATTTTTGAGTGTATTAAATACCATATTAATTATATTTTATTTTGATGCTTATGTCAACAAAAAAAGGTCCGATAGCCCCTGCTTCCTGAGAAGCAGAAGGTTAACGAACCTTTATATTTACCTAAAAGCAATATAGCAGTATGAAATACCCATTTCATTCAGAGCTAATGTGGAACCGCCTGAAGTACCTGACGTAGTTCGGAAGCCTTTGTCCGTCATAACTACGCCCGATGTGGACATTGAGGTACCTACTGCAAAGTAAGTTTTTGACGTAGCAGCAGTGTAATTGATTCGCACAGCCGGAAAACCCGGAACAAACACTATGACAAACGACGGTTCAAAGCCCAATGTAACCGTTTGCGATGTCAAGCCGTCTCCGAAGTATGCACCTGTAACGAAAGCCTCATTCCACCTCTGCTTGTCATCAAGCGTTACGTGAATGCCTTCGTTACGGATATGACTTCCGCAAAGAAGCTCCTTGTCAAGGAAAGACGCGAAATTATCATCCGTGCTTTCCGCGGGACAGAAATCTGCCTCCATCAGAAACCAACCTGTCATTACAAGTGCATCCGTATCACGGTCTGATTTTATCTGCACACACCCTGACTCAAGTATATTGAGGTTTGTACGGAAGGTCAGTGCATTTGTGATACGGGTAAAAATATCGTGACACTTGTGACCACCCTTTGAAAAAGGTACGCAGATACTCAGATTTGCCTTAATCTTAGCAAGCCTGCAGTATTCCTGACGTTCAAGTACTCCGTCGTCATTGGCTACGAACTTATCAACGATTTCTATATTTTCAATACCTACCGCAACAATGATCCTTCGCAGAGGAACAGCTTTTTTAACAGGAGGATATTCTACAAAAAACTTAATATCCTGCATATCCTCCTGCGAGGAAAGCCACTCAACTATACGCTGCGGAAGTGAAACAATACTATCCATCAGTCAACCTCCACAATTTCTCTTATGATAGCCCAGACATAAATCACTTCGTTTTTAAAGTAAACCTTTTCACTTCTGTCAACGGTATATTTCTGTGTCCCTGACTCAATCCATTGATTATCACCGAGTCTGCTTACATCATGATCAGGAGGTCCTATATAAAGGTAATGTCCCTGACTGTTGAAGCCGATTACAGTATTTACACCGTTGAGGTACATCTTATTTTTGTAACGAAGCGGCTGGATGAAGCCGCCGAATATCGGCGAACTCCACCCGTCTGAGCCTTTGAATGTGATTTCCTGACCATACTTTTCAAACATTGATTTAAGAGTCATAACATCACCTTGATTTTCACATTTTCAAAAGCAAAACCATTATCCTGACAAAGAGGGATAATATTCTTAAATGCCCTTTCGTAAAGCTTCTCGGCATTTGAGAGCTCTTTTGTACGATCCTTACTGCTCTGCGTGATACTGACATCTCCCGCTTTGAAGTTTGTCACTTCACTGTCCTCGGAAGCAAAGCTCCTCTTAATTGTAAGCTTATAATAAGCATCGCAGGCAGCAGCAGATGCGATTCGTGCATCAGAACGGTCAGCATCACTGCTGAGCATCGCCTCTACCTCCTTCAGGGAAGCTTTGCACATAGAAAGTATTTCACTCTCTTCAGTTTCATCCCATACAGTTAAATGCGAAAGGCAATCCTTAACTTCCCACGCTGTCATCGATTATTCACCTTCGATTGTTCCGCCTGTTTCGCCACCGGTGTTGAATCCCTGAGCAGAAAGTGACTTGACACAGCCTGGAAGAATCCTTGCGAAGCCTGTGATAGAAGTGATAGCAATCTGCTCAAGCTGTCTGTCCACAAGCTTGCCGTAATCAGTTTCGATATCGCCTACCTTGACCATTTCAAGTGCACAGTTCTTATCAAGACCGATAAGCATTGACGGGTCTGTAACAAAGCTTGTTCTGATGAGATTTGCACCAAAAGGTGTGATAAGCTTGCCTGTGCCGTGGAAATTAAGACCAGCTGCAGCATCTCTGAATTCATCCATCTTAAGAAGTTCACTTGTAACATTCTGCGAAGCAAGAATTGTGTTGAGATCATACGGAGCAAAAGCAGACCAGAAATCAATAAGATCTGCATATGTGCAGACTGATGAACCCTGAGCATATGATTCTGCACCGTTTCCGGCTTCAGGTGAATCTCCGTTGATAAGCACATCGACAGCATCTGCCATAAGGCTCTGTGCAAGATATGAACCGATTCTCTTGAGCGCGATTGAAACAATATCAAGACGCTGGAAACGAAGCACATCGTATGAAGTTGTAATCATTCTGCCACGCTTCTTAAGACGGATTGTTCTGTCGCTGACTGTAAAGTCTGCATTTGCGAGAGTATCGCCTTCAGAAATCACATTCATAGTTGCATTTTCAGAGCTCATCTTAAGATCCATCACACGATAGTCCATTGAGTCAATGTTTGTAGTTGTCGCTACGATATCGGGAAGGAAGCTTGCTTCATCCATACCGTAACGCACTGCACGTGAAACGTATTCAGGGAAAAGCACTGCGGCATCACTTGTCTGGAAAAACTTACCTACAACAGAGCTGTCTGAGCCCGACGGTCTGATGTCAAATCTCTTAAGCTGTCTCTCATAAGCGTCGAGTCCTTCAAGCTCCGTACCCTTATAATTTTCTGTAGGGTCAAGTGCCTCAAGTGTCTGTGTAAAAGAACGGCCTGTGCCGTACATACCCTTTTCAAGTCTTATATTATCAAAACTCATTTTAATTCCTCCTTAGAATTTATATTCTTTGTTATCGATTTTTGTTGTATCTTTTTTTGCTTTAAGCTGTGGCGAAAGCGGTATTATCTGTGCAGCTTTCGCCTTGAATGCATCTCTGAGCTTTATGAGTTGCTTCGTATCCGCATCCGCACACATAACCCTGATGCATCCTTCATCAAGTGTCGGGACAGCTGTCAGTGCAAATTTCATAATTTCATCCGAAAGTGCACTGCGGAAAATCCTTCCGTCTTCAGCTCTTTGTTCAAGTGAACTGATATAATCACAAAGCTCACGTGACTGTTCTTTGGTGAATTTTACACACTCACCGTTTCTGACCGACTTTATAATATCCGAGGCTTGTGCAAAACGATTGGTATACCCTTTGACTACACCTGCATTAACCTGAGCAGGTATAGCCACAAAGGACCATTCGTAAGCATCCGTGATATCTGACAGAATACAGTGACAGCGTTTGCCTGCATATTCGCGTCCTTTCACGTGAACACATTTTCCGTGGCGCATATCCTCACCGCAGACAGAACAGGTAAAGCTTGATACCTGACAGCTTACGCTGACTTCCTTTTTTATTCCTGCATTAATCTCTGTGATAAGATCTTCATTCTTCTTTGCACGTGGCATATACGCCTTAGCCTTTACACAAGTGTACGGATCTCCCAGAGAAGTTTTCTTTCCGGGAACAGTTTCACACCTGGCTGAAAAAATTCTTGCTGTCTGATTGCCGCTACCGGGATTGTGGTCAAAAATCCCTGTTACTCCCACAAACATCTCGGCCAGCTTTTCAAGCGCTGCAACATCGAAGCGCTCACAGTCGCGGTCAATCTCATTATCACAAAGTATTACATTAAATGTATATATTTCATCTTTCGAAAGCTCCTTGACAGTCAGCTTATTGATAAGGGCAAGATCCTCATCCGTGACCGTACAGGGAGATACGTTTGTTTTGAATTCTTTATTCATTTTTAGTCAACTCCTGTTCGATCCTTTTTGTCTGTGCCCTGTAAAGGGCTGCCTTTGAAAGCTCAACCTCATCCTGAAGCGTGATATCATCCCATACAACCTCAGCCTTATCCTGAATTCCGTTTGAAATAAGCCAGAAACGGCTGATTTTTTCGATTACGGGAGTCAGAATCCTTCTGTATGCCTCAAGCTCACTTGTAAGCACATCTGCCTGCTGAGAAGACATTCTTTCCGTCGATGACCAGCTAAGTCCCAGCATAAACGGAGGAATACCTGTCTTAGCTACAATCTGCTCAAGCATCTGACGTACAGGTACTTCGCTGTCAAGAATCTGATTGTCCGCACCGATCGCCTTGATGCTCACATCGCCGACAGCGACAAAGTCACGGATCTGCTTTCCTGACTGCATGGCCTCGCTCCACTCACGTGCAACCTGCTGTGCTCTGTCCTTCGCATATGCTCTGTCCATAACGTCATTCTGCGGCTTATATGTAACTGCAAAACGTACATTTCCCACACGCTCCCAGTTGATGCCGATCGTGTTGTAAATTTTCATAAGGATATTACTCACAAACGGCAAGCCCTTCATAATTGAATTTCCGCAAAGCTGTCCTGCTTCAGGATTAAGCACAGAAAGAGCGACAAGCTCAGGATATTCAACAGGCGTGGTTTCATAGAAGTTTTTCACGCAGACAACAGCTGAAATGCCGTCATCACCACGTCTTAGCTCGATGTCCTCGAGATCAGCATTATAAAGTGCAGCGAATCTGCCGTGGGAATCCGTTACTATTTCACCAACAGCGGTACCGTATGTAAGAAGCTGTTCAAGATAAGTAGCTACAAAAGCTTCTATGCCCTGCTGATTGCCGCCTACGCTGACATTTTTCAGAAAGCTCTGTAAAGCCAGCGTGTGAGAATTCTTTGAGCATTCAATATG
>JAXJUJ010000050.1:0-3367 GCA_036309125.1 Acutalibacteraceae bacterium
GTTGTTGCAGAAACCGTACATTACTTTAATTACATCAAGCCTTTACGAAAACTAAACAAAAAACCACCAGTCCAATATCGTATTGAACTGGCAGCTTAACTTTATTCTTTTTTTGTGTCTACAAAGTATTGACTATCTCATGCCTTTAACAAGCAACTCCGTTTTCTTTATTCAGGCAAGTCTGCGAGATATGTTACTTCCTGCATAACTACCGTTTCTTTTGCATATTCAAGCTGATACTTTTCCTGATAATAGTTTTCAGCTTTAATATCAAAGCTTCCGTCAGGCTTATACGTTATGACCGTACAGCCTCTCTGAGCACCTTCTTTATAGATACCCGGGTAAGCGAGATAATCCACACTCATACCGTAAGTCAGGCGTATTCCTTTGTACTCAACTGAAAAATTATTTCTATGGTCGTGACCAAAAAATACAGCTTTTGTAGAGCCAAGTTCAAGAATAGTTTCAAACATACTGTCTTCGCCTATACCGGGGTAAACAACATTAGAGCCCTCACCTGCATCGCCATAAATGTATTTCACGTTTTCGGTATCCTTGAAACCGTTATTAACGTACTCATACCACGCATCCTTCTGCTCCACCAGAGGTATGTGAATAAACACATTTGACGCAACAACCTCATTTTTATTTCCTGTCACGGATGCATTATAGCTATTAAGCTTCTGAACTGTTTCTTTGTACCATTCGACCTGATTTTCGTGGATATTGTCATACTTCCAGAAGATTCCGAAATAGTCTCCGTCAGCATACGAATGGCTGTCCATCAAGAAAAGCGACTGGGTTATTTTCCCGTCAGTGTTTTTTACATTGATCACGGTGTTGCCGTATCCGTCAATATCTTCGGGACCACTTTGGAAAAGACAATACTTAAAACCGCTGTTTTCGTAAAAATCGACTATCTTTTCCCTGCTGTAATAGCTGTAAAGCTCAGTATCGTGATTTCCGAAAGTTACAGTCCAATAGACACCAAGCTGCTCCATCAGAGCCGCAAAAAGCTTTGCGCCCGAGCGATTATTGAAAGTTCCTGCCTGAAAAGGAACAGGATATGCAATATCACCCGTTGCTATAACCAGATCAGGTTTTTCAGCAGTAACCATAGCTGCTACAGCATTAAGAGCCATAGCATCTTTTTTCAAAGACATCCAGCCACCGCCGATATGAACATCAGTCAACTGCAGGACCTTCATTTCTCTGTCTGTTGTGAATGTCCAGTAACCGTTTTCATCCTTTTGAGGAATTAGTCTGTCTTCAACCTCAACCTTACTGAAGCTTTCGGCTTTCTGAAGATTTGCCTTATTTCCTATAAGGGTTATGCACACCGTTACCACAACAAAAAGTGCAAACAACATAAAAAGTATCATTAATATTTTACGAAAAGATTTTTTCTCTTTCTTCATCTTTTAAACCTTGCAACCCGTTTGAAACAAACGGGCTGCAATTCCTTAATTTAATTATTTTTCGAGTGCTTTTCTCTGAGCACCGTATTTAACTTCGATTTCCTTCGGGAAAAGTCCGTTATCAAACTGTGGAAGCCAGTTATTGCCTTTTTCAACACTTTCAAATGCATCTTCATCTGCTGCAACATCAATGTAAGCGACACCCTTGAGTTCTTTGCCTTCTTTATAAACAGTTCCCCAGAATGCATGGTGACCGATGAATTTTACGCTTGAAGGCACGTACATATAGCTGAGTGCCTGATTGTAGTTGAATGCATCAGTACCGATTGATTCAAGACCTTCGGGAAGTGAAAGATAAACATTTTCAGCCGAGAAATTAATCTTATCCGCTCCGATTATCTGTTCACTTTCTCCTTTATAGGTATAAATGTTTTCTGTAAGGGTTGACTCAAAGAAAGCGAGGTCACCGATTGTTTTAAGACCTTCGGGAAGATAGATATCAGACAAAGCGTTGTAGTTGAGTGCAAGGTCGCCTATGGTTTCAACCGTTGACGGTATGACTATTGTCATATAGTTTTTCTTGTACTCTTCATAGCCATCATCGCCCGGCCACAAATCGACTTCAATTCCGTCCTGTTTAGCAAGATACAGGTCATGATTTATCGGAAGACAGACAAGTGTTTTCATATCTTTTGTATAAAGAACACCGTCAACATCACAATACACAGGATTATTCTCGTCAACTTCGATACGTTCAAGCTTCCAACAGGAATAGAATGACTTTGCATCAATCTTAGTAACCTGAGGTCCGATATTTATAACCTCTACCTTTTCGTCACAGTTAAATGCATATTCTCTGATTTCTGTAACAGGCTTGGTTTCATCCTTTGAGAAAACTACTTCAATTTCTTTATTTTCAAGAACTTTCTCTTCAAGAACATCTGACACATAATCAATATCAAGCTCTCTGATATTACCCGTGTTGCTGAACTGCGAAAGCATATATGTACCGTCAGAAAGCACTTCGTATTCGAACGTATCGTTCATAAGAGCAATAACGCTGAACAAGAAGGACAACGAAACAACTATCAGTACTGCAATGACAAGAAGAATTTTCTTAACGGTAAAATTCTTATATGTTTTACCTATCATCGGTGCAGCAAGACCGTCAATTTTGTAATCCCATACCTGATCGTCAGGAATGTTGAGATTTCCGATAATTGCTGTGGATTCGGCATTTGTTTTTACTTTTTTAGTTTTCTTCATGTCAATCCACCTTTCCTGCTTCTGCCATTACGGGCGTTTCTTCGTTCACAATTGCTTTTTCTGTTACCTCTGCTCTTCGCTGAAGAACGTGCATAACCTTATCCTGCTTTGAAGAGTCATAATCCCAGAAGATGAATGGAATTGTCATAAGGAAATATCCGACAATTTCGATAATCAACGGAATAATAATGATATTGAATCTTGATGAATCAATAAAAAGAACGTCCCAGTTACCATTAAATCCTGATGCAAGGAGAAGAATCGGAATTATAAGACCGACGAAAGATGTTATCGGACCTGTAAACCAACTGAAGATACCTGCACAACTGTAAACACCTGAATAGTTTTCAAGACGTTCACCTGAGAGATACATCTGATAGTCCGTGATTCGCACGTTCATATCGTGTGCCGCAGATTTCGGCACAGTGCTTGTTGCTTCCATAAATATAAGAATTACAACGCAGATCGTACCGCAAAGCACAAGATTATCGCCAAAGAAGTTAAGAGCCAAAGCAATTGCAGTATAGCCAAGTGCTCTTGAAAGCTGGTAGAAAATCATAATCTGCTTGTAGCTGAATCTCTTGAGGAAATACGGAGTGAAGAAATCAGGCGGAGTTCCCGCAAAGGAAACGAGTGCCACGATAAGGCTATAAGGAAGACCGCTGAGACGGAACGTGTAAAGA
>JAXJUJ010000051.1:0-5796 GCA_036309125.1 Acutalibacteraceae bacterium
GCTTGTGATAGTAATGCGTTGTCAAACTTCTATGCCCCTTTCAGGGGCTTTGCCTGTAGGTGCCCCTTATAGGGGCTGTGCAAACCACTAGTTTACTAGTGGTTATGATTCCGATTGACAACGGACAAGTTATTGTATAAAATATAGGCGCACTAAATTGATAGGAGTAAAAGTTATGGCAAAGAAAAAAGATGCCGCGCCGAAAAATGCGCTTAAACATCCGAATGCCATCGGTATAAAAGAAGGCTTCGGTTACACGCTCGGCGACATCGGCAACCTGCTTGTTCTTACATTCATCTCAACATTCCTTAAGGTTTTCTACACTGACAGCCTTATGGCGGACCTTGGTGTTAACCCTGAAAAGGTTTACAATGACATCACTGTTCTTTTCCTTGTAACAAGACTGTGGGACGCTATCAACGACCCGATGTGGGGACTTATCGTTGACGCCAGAAGACCTACAAAGGACGGTAAGTTCAGACCTTATCTCAAGTGGCTTTCAATCCCGCTTTGTGTTTCAATGGCGGTCTGCTTCCTCGGAATCAACAAGTTCATAAACAGCTATGCCGTTATTCTCATATTCGCATATGTAACATACACCTGCTTCGGTATGCTTTACACGGGTGTCAACATTCCCTACGGCTCGCTTGCTTCTGTTATCACAGATGACCCGAAGGGACGTACACTTCTCTCAACATTCCGTTCAATCGGCGGTGGCGTCGGCGGTGCTGTTGTTACACTCCTCGGTCAGATGGTAGTTTACAACAAAGTCATCGACTCAAAGACAAAAGAAGAAGTTTCTGTATTCAGCGGTGACAAAGCATTTATATTTGCTGTCATCCTCGCTGTTCTCGCTATCGCATCATACCTCTTCTGTTTCAAAACAACAAAAGAACGAGTCAAAGTTCCTGATGAAAAGAAGAAGATTAACCTCAAGCGTACATACGGACCTCTTTTCAAGAGTCTTCCGTTCATTACTGTTACAGTTTCAGGTGTGCTTATCAGTGGTCTTCTTCAGTATGGTTCATTCAACCAGTATCTTTTCAAAAACCATTTCGGCAACTCTGACCTTTCAATAATCAACACACTCTGCACATATGCGCCGATGGCAATTATGATTCCGGTTATGCCGAAGCTCGTTGAAAAATTCGGCAAAAAAGAAATCTGCGTATTCGGTCTTTTCCTTTCATCTGCTGCAAGTATTTATAACGCAGTTTTCCTTCCGAATGTTACAACATACTTCGTTATGCAGGCGCTCACAGGCTTCGGCTACTCATTTATGAGCATCACTAACTGGGCAATCGTTATGGACGTTATCGACTACAACGAATACACAACGGGCGAACACTCAGAAAGTGCAATCTATGCCGTTTATACATTCTCAAGAAAGCTTGGCCAGACAATCGCAGACTCAGGCGGAATGCAGCTTCTTAAGAAAACGGGTTACACAGATAAGGTTCGAAACACTGTTTCAACTGCAGTCGGCGGCTTCGGCCACAACATCTACAAGATGTGTACAATCGTTCCTGCTATCGTTTATACTCTTATCCTCATTCTCACAATCATCTATCCCCTTTCTAAGAAAAAGCTTGAACCTATTCAGAAAGAGCTTATGAAAAGACGAGCTATGCTTGAAGAAAAGGTCGATAGTAAAGTCAAAGAACTTGAAAGCATTTAAAACATCAAAAGGAGCTGTTCAGACGAACAGCTCCTTATTTTTTTATTTTGATTTGAATTTCATCGGCATTTCAGTTGTACCGAGTGCTTTTCTGACAACCTTCATCAATGTCGGCTTCAAAGCACCGCTGTTTTTGATAAATCCGCTCTGATCAGCATTTTTAGCTATGAAATCCACAAAAGAAGGACTTCCTTTAAACTGCAGTTTAACCTCTTTTTCACCGAAAGTGAATTCAATTTTCTGAGTTGAGAGAGTATTGATCGGCTTGACAACTGCATTAAGTCTGCCGTCTTTCATAAAAGCATAAGCCCATATTTTATAGGTGTAACCTTTGATACTGCACTCTGAAAAACGAGGCTCACCGTCAATACCGCAGTTGACCACAACCTCATCTTCCTCTTCTTTCCATTTCACCGTAAAAACATCATCTGTCAGTTCAAACGAAACCTCATTGAGATTTGACTTTGATCTTTTAGCAAGACTTGAAGTGAGTGAGCGAGGAATAAGGCTTGCAGGAAAGATAATGTTTGCAATTACATCCGAAGTCTTTGAAAGATAAAACCTTCTGCCCGTCGGAATTTTCGGCAGTTTTTCGCATTTCACAGTGGGCTTGTTAAGTGAATCAAGGTGTTTTTTCAGTTTTTCATCCCACTCATCGTCGCATTTTTCCTCGAATGCTTTGGGCAAAATATTTTCAAAAGCAGTTGTGAAATCAGGGTCATTAACACAGCAGTTGAAGCTTGCAATAACTGCATTACTTTCAGGAATATAAGTGACTCTCTGACCAAACATACCGTCCATACTGAAACGACCGTTGGTAATCCAGAAAAGATAGCCGTAACCGCTGTCCTTGCCGTTTTCGTGCACAACCTGAAGACGTGTAGCCTCCTTTGTCCAGAATTCGGGAATAACCTGTCTGCCATTCCATTTACCGCCATCAGCATAGCAACGGCAGATTTTCGCTAGATCCTGAAGTCTGAGATGACATCCCGTACCACCGATATTTTCACCGATCGAATTTGTTTCCCAGAAAGGTATTTCGATTCCCAGAGGATCGAAAAGACGTGGTGTAAGATAATCAACAAGGTTCATTCCTGCCATTTTCTGCACAGCTGCAGCAGCAATATGAGCATCATTATTACTGTAAAGAAAACCTCTTTCTTTTACTCTGAAGGGTGCTTTCATAAACATCTCAACATAATTACCCGTCATATCCTGAGTGAAGCTGAACTCCTTGTTACTCTGCATTGTCAGCACGTGGTGAAGAGTCAGTCTTTCCCATTCATCGCTTTCACAATGCGGACAGTCACCGAAAACATCAATAATTTTCGTATCAAGTGAAAGAAGACCCTCGTCAATTGCAAAGCCGACAGCTGTTGATACAATCGATTTTGTGATTGAAAACAAGGTGTGCGGCATATCTGCTGAGTAGGGATAGACATAATTTTCAAAAACCACCGCATCACCCTTCATCATAATCAGAGCGTGATTTTCAATATTGTGTTTTTCAAGATCTTTATAAAATTCAAATATACATTTCGAAGAAACACCTGTTTTAATTGTCATATTACCACCTCCCGGGAAATTACTTTTCTATTATAACAAATAATTTCATTTTCTACAAGCCAAAACACCCATTCGGTTGAACGGGTGTTTTTGGATTTTGTTTGAAACTTGTAAAACATCTGATTACGAAGCTGTGTACTCGAATATACCTGCTAATTTCCATGCATTATCACGGCGGATATAAATTTTAATTTCGTTGAGACCGTCCTCATTCATCCACGCATAGCTGTTGAATACTCTGTTACCGTTTTCATCTGTTGTAAAGGTTGAAAGAGTTGCTGATGAACCGTCGGGCATTTTAATCATTACTTTTTCAGTTTGACTGTCCACCACAATTGTCGCAGGAACTGCACCTTTAGCGCCACTGTAAGAATCAAGCTTCATTGAAACAATCGGATTGGCAAGTATCATCGAAAAATCGAATGTTTCACTATCCCAAGTGTACTTTGCTTTCGCAAAATACTTTGCCCTTGTCCTGATCTCAGCATTTATCATCATATTTGAATAAATGCTCCACACTTCACAAACGGCTGTGCGATCAAGTGAATTAACTTCGTTACCCTCTGCATCGTAACTTTTAATGGTTACATTTTTATGATTTCGGTCATAAGTTCTTGTGCCTCCTGTAGGCTCAATGAACTGAATCATCGCAGGTCTGCCCTCTACGGTTACATTGAATGTATTTCGTGTTTCGTAAGATTTTGTGTACTCAATATCAGTTATGCTCGGTGCAACAGTTCTGCGCTGAAGAGATTCCGGAAGAGGATAACCTTTGTTTTCGTTGCCGGTGTCACACACAAGGCCCTCAAAGACCGTTGATTCACCATTTGTGTTATTCCTGAGAGTTTCTTCCTCAATCGGACTGATACCTATATCGTCAATAACAAGTGTTCCGTCCTCAGGGTCAGGTTTTCTTGATTTTAAATACCACTCATAATGGGTGTTGAATTCTCCGTTAAAATCAACCGTATCACCATATCGTGCGACATAATAACAGTTTATAAAATTATCATAAAAACCCTTTTCGGAATCCCAGTAGTTTCCGAAAGGCTTTTTATTAGTGCGGAATTCAGCCATAAAATTGCTTGGTTTTTCAGAATAAACCTCACCTGCCGCATAGCAGTCAACAATATGACCACCTATTATACAACCGGCAAAATTGCCTGCAGGAGATTTACTGAAAACTCTGCCTGTGTTGGCACATCCGACCACTTCACTTAAATATTCATTCTCCGAATTATGTGTCGTGGAAAGTTGACCCGCAACACCGCCGCAGTAGTATCCGTTGGCTTTATTATACACATCACCTGCATTCACACAGTTTATCATACTAACATGTACTAAACCTATGATTCCGCCTACGTTCTTTGTTTGTGCATTACCGCCTTTTTCCAAAACAACAGTACCGCTGAAAAAGCAGTCAGATATTGATCCGTGCTGGGCACCGCTAACTATACCTCCTACAGTACTTTTACCTATAACAATTGCATCAGAAAAACAGTTTTCAATGCTCACTCCTAAACTGTTACCAGCGATTGAGCCTGCTTTTCCTTCACTGATAAATAACGAGTTAGTTATGTTAATATTACTGATTCTGCCTGATGCCTCACCAAACAAACCTGCGCAGATTTCGTCGTTAACATACAAACCACTGATTGTATGTCCCTGACCATCTAAACAACCTTTAAACTGATTGAGCACCTCAATCGGTTCAGGAAGAATGAAGCCGCCGTTATATAAAGGAGTCTGATTCTCGTCAAGAGAGAAAACCCCGTCATAAAAAGTAAGGTCAGTCGTAAGAACAAAATCAGAAAACACCAACGTATTATAACATTTTTTCACAAACAACATGAACTCTTCTTCACTCGAAATCGAGTAGGTTCTGTCAGACCAAAAGGAGTTTGCTTCAGAAACAGGAATATATGTTTCCTCCGCAAAAGCCATAACAGGCAAAACTGACAGCAACATAATAGCTGATAAAATCAATGATAAAACCTTTTTCATAATTAATCCTCCTTGAAAAGAATATTTATTTACCTTGATATTTTTCATACGACTAATTCACCTTCACCACCCCATTTTACCGTTATTTTTCATCAGTAGTGTGTTTTTTCGATTTCAATATATATCAGAAAATAAGCTAAAACAATGTATTTAGCAGAATCGATACTATTTTTAGCCAAAATGAAACCTTTTGATTTTTGAGAAAGTCCTGTATAACTAATTTATATAATTTTGTAAATACAAAAACAACATCAAATGCAAAACCATAGAAAAAAACGACAAAATTATTAATCATCATAATAATATTTCGGTTTTATAAAGCAATAACCGCCGATTTTATTTTGATTTACATAACAGATTAACGCAGGAACAGTTTTTATGTTCCTGCGTTTTTGCAATATTTCTATTTTACAATACTTTCGGTAAAACAACAAATTCAGGTTTGTCGGGGTGTTTTTTGCGCGATTTTAAATAGTGCGTTGCCTCCCTTGCCTAAAGGGAGGTGGATTTTGCGAAGCAAAAGACGGAGGGATACTTTTAGAAAAAAC
>JAXJUJ010000052.1:0-7260 GCA_036309125.1 Acutalibacteraceae bacterium
GCCCGGAGGTGAACCGATAATTCTTGAAACGGAGTGCTTCTCCATAAACTCAGACATATCAAGGCGGATAAGTGTTTCGGGAGTATCAAAAAGCTCATTTGCAAGCTGCTTTACAAGCTCGGTTTTACCAACACCTGTCGGTCCTACAAAGATAAACGATGACGGTCTGCGACGAGGACTTATCTGAATTCTGCCGCGACGGATTGCCATTGAAACAACATCAACAGCTTCATCCTGACCGATGATCTTTGACTTTAATTTCTTGTCAAGGTCTGCAAGTCTGCGAAGGTCGCTTTCAACGATCTTCTGAGCAGGAATGCCTGTCCAGAGCTGAATAACACGTGCAAGATCCTCTTCCGTAACAGGTGAATTTTCTACGAGTGGAATAAGCTGATTGATTCTTGCTTCACACTGCATAATCTCAGACTTAACCTTTGCGATAGCCTCGTAATCAGGCTCTTCCGTATTCTCCATAAGCTCCTGCTCACGGATAATGAGATCAGCCTTTTCATTGAGCTTAAGCTCATATTCACTAAGGTTTTTATTACGTAGATTTGCACAGGTGCAAGCTTCATCGAGAAGGTCGATTGCCTTATCGGGAAGGAATCTGTCGTTGATGAATCTTTCTGAAAGAGTAACTGCTGTATGAACAAGGTTGTCACTTATCTGCACCTTGTGATAGTTTTCGTAATAGCTCTTGATTCCTACGAGCATATTGTAAGTGTCCTCAATTGAAGGCTCTTCAACCTTGACAGGCTGAAGTCTTCTTTCAAGAGCTGCATCCTTTTCGATGTACTTTCTGTATTCTGTGAAGGTCGTAGCACCGATAATCTGAACCTCGCCTCTTGAAAGAGCAGGTTTAAGGATATTCGCTGCGTTCATCGCACCCTCAGAGTCACCACCTGTGCCGACAAGGTTGTGTACCTCATCAATGAAGAGGATGATATTGCCCTCTGACTTTACTTCCTCGACAAGACCCTTGACTCTTCCCTCAAACTGTCCGCGGAACTGAGTACCCGCAACAAGAGAAGTGAGGTCAAGAAGATGAATTTCCTTGTTTGCAAGCTTTGCAGGAACATCACCGCTTGCGATTCTCAAAGCAAGACCCTCTGCAATAGCTGTTTTACCTACACCGGGTTCACCGATAAGGCAGGGATTATTTTTTGAACGGCGGCAAAGAATCTGAATTGTACGGTAGATTTCGTTATCTCTGCCGATGATTCTGTCGATCTTGCCATCCTTTGCTTTCTGAGTAAGATTTGTACAGTAAAGCGGAAGAAACTTTCTCTTTTTCTGATTGTTTTCTCCCTTTTTCTTACCGTGTTTCTTTCCCTTTTTATCCTTCGGCTCTTCATCTTCTGCATCTGTGTATTCAGAGCCGTCATCTTCTGTTTTCGGCATAAAGTTCTGCATAAACGGGAATGTCGGCACACCGCCCGGCTCGAAGCCTTCACCGTTGTCGCCCATACCCATCATAGCACCGAACTGTTCGCTCATTGCCTCGTAGTCATCCTCGGTTATACCCATATTTTCCATCATCTGCTTAATGGGTCCTGTTGACTCCATAGCACATTTAAGGCACAGACCTTCCTGCTTTGAGCTCTTGTCCCCATCCATACGGGTCATAAAAATCACTGCAGGTCTTATGCCACATTTGCTACACATAATTTGTTTCATAATTTTCTCCTAAAACTTTGCTAACTTCTTATTTCTTGCTGAAATACTTTTCTTTGAACTGTCTGTAGGTTGTCGGCAGGTAGCTTACAAAAGCAATCACGCAAAGAACCGCTGTTGCTGCTACAAGAATTACAAGAATTGATTCGGGAACTTCCCAGAAATCTTTAAAAGCACCGACTTCCGGAGCGAATGCGAAAAGGAAAATCATAACTGCATAGAATGCGAAGGTTGACAATTTTCCGTAAATTTCAGCTGCTGACGGACGAAGACCGATAGCAACCATAAATGCACCGAAAGCGACCATTACAAATTCCTTAATGATGAACACAAGGAAAATCCAGCTGAATGTTTTAACAAGACCGTCCTGAGCTGAATTGAATCGAAGATAGAGAAGCACAGCTATAGTCATCTGTGTGAGCTTATCGGCTACGGGGTCAAGCATTTTGCCGAGATCACTTACCTGATTGAATTTGCGTGCGATCTTACCGTCGATAAAATCTGAAAAACCTGAAAGGAACAGTACGAAAACTGACCATACAATTTCTCCCTTGAGGAAGAGAACTGCAAAAATAGGCACCATAATAATTCTTGCGAATGAAATCCAGTTAGGAATCGTGTTCCAATTTTTAAATAAATCCTTCATAACTTAACCCTCCGTTATTTTAAATGATGCTATACCCTCGTTGACCTTGTCATCTGAAAGTACAAACTGGACAATCTGAGAATTTTCAACCGCATCTGCGAAGTCCGTTTTGTACATTACATGAGACGTAATCTGGAAAGCAAAACAAAGCACGATTACAATTATACCGCCTACAACTGCGCCGAGCAGACCTCCAAGGATCTGATTTGCCTGCTTGAGCACAGGTATTTTGAAAAACTTATTGATAAGTGCAACCAGCGCATTGAGCACTACTGAAATAAGCACGAAGGTTATAACAGTGATTATAAGCTTCGCTATGTAGCGTTCCATTTCTGCAAACAGGCTTGTATTTTCAAAAATCCATTCGGTAACAGTTGTAGAAAAGGCTCTTGCAAGAACTATCGAGAGGAAAAATGCCACAAACTTAAGGATTGTTTTCGCAAAACCTCTTCTGAAATAAATTACCGTAAAACCGATAAAAATCACGGCAAGAATTATATCGATAATATACTCTGTCATAATAACACCTCTTTATTCGCCCTTGGTTTTGAAGCACTGCAATCCTGACGTAGTAAGCACGTACGTTCTTTTGCCGTCGACAGCAACCCGGATCGGTTCTCCTTCAAAGGTCTGTGTTGCAAGCTTTTCACCTTTTTTATTGTAAGTTATCACTTCGGTTTCAAAAAGAACAGCTGTATATTTTTCATCACTGTCAGCCCATTTCACTTCTTTTTCAAAATTAAGTGAAAACTCCTGTTCATTTTTCTTCGAGTAAACATTCAGCTTTGAGAGTGCCGCACTGCCATATCTTGAAAGAACCAACGTGCTTCTGCCATCGTCAGTCACGGAGTAGCCTGAAAGCTGATCTGAACCGTAAACGTAATCCTTCTGACGTTCAGTGTTTCCGAGTATGCACGAGCGAAGATTATCACCTATCGCTACTATATCTGTTTTTCTTACATAGTCCACCTTTACAAGCGTTGTGCCGTTGTAATCAAAACAGGAAACATAGTCCTCTGACTTGAAATCAAACACATAAAGCTTTGAATTGATCTCACCGTTAAGAGCATCGATTGTTGAAACAGCTGCAAACTTTCCGTTATCCGAAAGAGAGATATCCGTTATCCTTTCGGATTTGAAATTCCAAATAAAAACGGCTTCATTATTTTTATCGTACACCGTAAGCACTGACTGAACACTGTCTCCGTAAGTACCAAGAGCGTAATTGCTTTTTTTACCTATGGCTGCAGCCATTATTCTGCCTGATGCCTCACCCTCGTGCTTTATTTCAGTATTCTGCTGAATTCTGAAACGATTTGAATCAAGATCATATATAATGAAATTCGAGTTTTTAGACTTCATTGCGGGGTTGGAGTAGGTATGAGCCTGAGGCATAATCTCCTTTGCCGTAGAATTGAGTGTGGTGGTTTTATCACTCAGCATCAGATAAATATTGGAATTATTTATTTTAATATCTCTTACACTCCCGGCATCAATATCATACGGATATCCGTCACCTGCGCCAAGACTCATAAAGTATGCCTTTACGTCAGCCACCATTGTATTGACGGTCATATTGCCGAGGTTTTGTGCCGCAGTGAAAACAATCAGCAAAATAGCACTGAGCACAAACAAAACAGAAATCGTAAGCTTGGATTTTTTACTCATTCTGAGCTTACTTTTCTTTTTTCTTTTTTCTTCCACGTCAATCCTCCCCGTATCTTACTTCATTAAGGTAGAGACCCTGCGGCGGAGCAGTCCTGCCTGCAAGATTTCTGTCCTCAGATTTAATTATATCACTAAGTTTGTCTTTTTCTATTTTATTTTCTGAAATTTCTATTAACGAGCCGACCATAATCCTTACCATATTATAAAGGAAACCGTCAGCTTCTACAGTAAAACGAACCTCGTCACCGTTTCTCGTGACCGAAAAGCTTTTTACTGTGCGCACAGTATCCTCAACACTGCTGCCTGCAGAGCAGAAGGCTTTGAAGTTATGTGTACCTACAAAGGCCTGTGCCTGAGAATTCAGAAATTTTTCGTCAATTTTATTTTTATAGTGCCACGCTTTATTTACAAGAAACGGATTTTTAAAATTTGCATTCCACACCCTATAAACATACTGCTTTGAAGTACAGTCATAACGGGCGTGAAAATCTTCTCTCACTTCGCTGACACTTTTTACACAGATATCGTCAGGCAATACAGCATTCATAGCTGCTACAAGACGGTAGCAATCAATGGGATTTTCCGTTCTGATATTGCAGCAGAAATCATTGGCGTGAACACCCGAATCCGTACGGCTGCAACCCGTTACGTTTTCGCGCTTACCTAAAATCTGTTCAACTGCATCCTGTACCTTTTCCTGAACAGTTATCCCGTTCGGCTGTACCTGCCATCCGTGGTAAGCTGTGCCGTCATACATTAATCTTAAAAGCAGGTTTCTCATTTTACAAGCACCGCCCCAAAGAAATAATTGAGCACGAATATACCTGCCACAAATGCAATTATAACAAACAATGCTGCAAAATCACGCAAACGAAACTTCATCTGTTTCATCCTTGTCCTGCCCGGTCCGCCCGTATAACAACGGCAGTCCATAGCATCTGCAAGTTCGACTGCTCGTCTGATTGATGAAACAAAAAGCGGAACAATAATCGGCACGAGCGCCTTTATTCTCTGAATGAAATTGCCGTCATCAAGGTTTGCGCCTCTTGCCTTCTGTGCATTCGTTATACGATCAATTTCATCCACAAGCGTCGGAATGAATCTCAAAGCAAGTGTCATCATCATCGCAAGAGTTGAAACAGGAATTTTAAATATTTTCAACGGAGAAAGCAGCTTTTCAATGGCATCCGTAAGCATCGTAGGCGTAGTTGTATAAGTCAGCATTGAGCTTATAACCACGAGGCAAACGATTCTGATACCCATAAACAGCGCCGTAAATAATCCGTTTGTAGTAATGTGAATAAACCGCCACTCAACAAGCGGTGTTCCGCCCCTGATATAAAAAATATTGATAAGCGATGTAAACAAAACGATTATCGCAATAGGTTTTATACTTTTGGCAACCATTTTAAAAGGAACTCTTGAAATAATCACAGTCAGAAGTGTAACAAGCACCATAAGTCCGAGCGACCAGAAATTCTGACAAAGAAAAATCGAAACTATGAAAATAACCGTGAGAATTATTTTCATTCTCGCATCAAGTCTGTGAAAGACAGAGTTTCCGTTAAAATACTGTCCTATTGTTATGTCTTTAATCATACGGATACACCTCCTTTTGAGAGGATAATCTCTGCAGCCTTCTCAACTGTATAGGCTGAGCCGAGATCGAGTCCGTTTTTATTGAGGATTTCAAATATCTTTGAAACCTGAGGTATGTTAAGACCGATTTTGCGAAGCTCCTCGCTGTGCGAATAAACCTCGTCCACTGTGCCGTACATTTCGACACGTGAATCGTTCATAACAAGCACTTTAGTCGCAATTTTTGCAACATCCTCCATACTGTGAGAAACAAGCAAAACCGTGCTGCCTGTTTTTTCACGGTATGATTTAATCATATCGAGAATTTTATCTCTGCCCTTCGGGTCAAGTCCCGCCGTCGGCTCATCAAGGATAAGCACCTTCGGCTGCATAGCAATTACACCTGCAATTGCAGCACGGCGCTTTTCGCCGCCTGAAAGGTCAAAGGGCGACTTTTCAAGAAGCTCCTTTTTAAGTCCGACATATTCAGCAGCAAGTAAAACTCTTCTTTTTATTTCTTCGTCATCAAGACCCATATTCTTAGGTCCGAATGAAATGTCCTTATAAACTGTTTCTTCAAAAAGCTGATATTCGGGATACTGGAAGCAAAGACCGACCTTGAAACGTGCTTCACGTGTTGCCTTTTTACTGCTCCATATATCCGTTCCGTCAACGATAACCTTACCATTTTCCGGTTTAAGGATTCCGTTAAAGTGCTGCACAAGGGTGCTTTTGCCTGAGCCTGTATGGCCGATAATTCCAACAAGCTCCCCCTGTTCAATATCAAGATTTATATCATAAATAGCCTTTGACTGGCTGGGCGTTCCTTTATTGTAAAGATGAGTAACGCCCTTCATTGAAAGAATCGGCATCACTTCACCTCCAATACTCTGAGAATTGCCGCCGCACACTCTTCTTCATCGAGAATATCATCAGCAATCTTAAATCCTGCTTTTCTGAGTCTGTAAGCAAGTTCTGTTGCCTGCGGCACGTCAAGTCCGAGCTGTTTTAATTTTTCAACGTGTCTGAACACATTTTTAGGCTCACCGTCAAGGACGATCTGACCCTTATCCATAACCACAACACGGTCAGCCTTGACAGCTTCGTCCATATAATGAGTGATGAGAATAACCGTGATTCCTCGCTCTTTATTAAGCATACGGATCGTGTCCATAACTTCCTGTCTGCCGTACGGATCAAGCATAGCTGTCGGCTCATCCATCACAACACATTTTGTATTCATCGCAAGTACACCTGCGATTGCAACGCGCTGTTTCTGTCCGCCTGAAAGTCTGTGTGGCTCACGACCGCGGAATTCGTACATTCCTACAGCCTTCAGCGCATCATCAACTCGCTGACGGATTTCCTTCGGGTCAACGCCAAGGTTTTCGGGTCCGAAGGCAACGTCATCCTCAACAATTGTTGCAACAATCTGATTGTCGGGGTTCTGAAAAACCATACCCACTGTTTTTCTGACATCCATCACCCTGTTATCATCAGACGTATCAATACCGTCAACGATAATCTTACCCGAATCAGGAACAAGAATACCGTTCATAAGCTTCGCAATCGTCGACTTGCCACATCCGTTGTGTCCTAAAACAGCAAGAAACTGTCCTTCAGGCACAGCAAGACTGAAGCCATCTACAACTCCTGTAGCGACTGTTTCAGCCTCATCTGCCTTGTATGCAAAC
>JAXJUJ010000053.1:0-8057 GCA_036309125.1 Acutalibacteraceae bacterium
CTTCTACACGGTCGCTCTGCTGACAGTAATAACCGTGATTTTCAACGGAAGTCTTAATACCCTTTGTCGCCGCATATTCAGTCACTGCACGGCAGCCTTTTGCAAGAACAGGAAGATATTTTTCAAATCCTTCAAGAGAAAATCTTTCCTCCTCCGGACCGCCCGTTGCATCGTGACGCATAACCTTTACGCCAAGGATTTCTGCGATGTCAACCTCACCCTTGAGTCGCTCAATTTCACTATCGCAGTCCTTATTTACAAAGTCTGCACCGATTGCATAGTTTGTAATCGGAAGTGAAAGCTCATCAGAAAGAGCCTTCAATGCTTTAGCGTGATCAATTTTAGCAACACCTTCGGGAGGATTTATTTCAGCAAACTCGATGCCGTCAAATCCCATTTCCTTCGCAAGTCGCATACGGCTGAAATCATCTGTGCCGAGAGCTGAATAGCTGTAGCTGCTGACAGAAATTTTCATAATTATACACCCATCTTACCGTTGAGGAAATCAACTGCTTTTCTGATATCTCTTGCAGGATCGTCGCCAACCTCACGTTCGATTGTAAGGAAGCCCTTATAGCCGATATCTTCAAGAGCCTTGAGGTATTCGTCCCAGTTTACACTGCCCTCACCAAGAGGAACTTCGATGAATGAATCGTGAGTGACGATGTGTGACTCAACCATACCGTAAACGATTTCAGGGTCAACAAAGAAATTCTGCTTACCATCCTTAGCGTGTGTATGTACAATGTAATCCTTGAGGTTGTGAACAGCCTTTGCAGGGTCATCACCTGTAACCATAACAAGGTTTGCAGGGTCAAGGTTTACGCCGACACCTGTCGAACCGAGAGAGTCAAGGAATGTTTTAAGAGTTGCAGATGTTTCAGGACCTGTTTCGATAGCGAAATGAGCATCGATGCTGTCTGCATAACGGCTGAGTTCAAAACAAGCTTCCTGAAGAACCTTGTATCTGTCGTGGTTCGGGTCTGAGGGAACGACACCGATATGAGTTGTAACAACGTCTGTTTCAAGCTCCTTCGCAAGATCAAGAATTCTCTTTGACTTCTCAATCTTTGCAGGGTTACGGTCAGCAAATGCGAATCCGCCGCCACCGAGGTCACCGCAGAGAGCAGAGATTACAAGACCGTTATCCTTAACGAGATTGAGAAAATCCTTTCTCTGCTGAGGTGAAAGATTTTCAGGTGCCATTTCACCGCTTGTTGAATAAACCTGAATACCCTGTGCACCAACCTCTGCCGCCTTAACAACTGCTTCTTTGATAGGCACACGGAAGCTGTCTATGATTACACCGATAGGAAATTTGTACATAATAATTTACTCCTTTTGCGTTTTTTACCATTATATAAAATGTAAACGGAAATTTCAATAGATAAATCAAAAGGAGCTGTAAAATTTACAGCCCCTCAAGTCTTATTTTGTTTTGTATTCCTTATTTTTATTTTTTCCCTTTGAAACAATCATAAGTGCAATAGCAGCAATAATCACTACCAACAAAACTGCAACACTTGCGACGATGATAATCATCTTGTTTTCTGAACTTTTGTCTTCCTTTGCCGTGTTATCGTCCTGTACCTTTTCGGCAGATGTTGTTTGAGCTTCTGTCTTGAAGTCGTAATTAACCTTCAATGCTTTAAACATTTCCATGCCCACATCGTACTCATCAGTAAGCTTAATCTTTTCCCAATCAGCCTGTGAGCCTGTATAGTTGATTTCAGCCGGGCATTCCTCAAACGCTGTGACAGCAATAGTCGTTACACTCTTCGGCACAGTAACAGTTTTCAACGCCTCACAATCACTGAAAGCGCCTTCTCCGATCACCTTTACACTGTCAGGGATTGTTACGGCACTCAGCTTTGTGCAAGATGTGAAAGTGTGTTCTTCAATCTTTACTAAAGAAGACGGGAGCTTCACACTTTCAATTCCGCTTTCCTCAAAAGCAGAATAACCGATTTCTATAACTGAATCAGGAATTTCAATCTTCTCAAGTAATTCAGTTTTGTGAAAAGCCATATCGCCAATTTCAAGCAATCCGTCGGGCAAAGTAACAGACTTAAGGTTATATGCGTAAGCGAAAGCTTCATCCCTTATTTCTCTGACCGTTGCAGGAACGGTAAATTCAGTTGCACCGCTTCCTGACGGATAAATCATCAGGGTTGTCTTGTTTTTATCGTATAAAGCACCATTTTCGTCAGAAGAGTTATATGGGTTTGCATCTGCAACTGTGATCTTTTTGCAGCTGAAATTATTGATAAAGCCTTCCCCTACCGTATTTGTTGTGCTCGGCAGGCTTATTTCCTCCATATAATCAAGACAAGAAAAAGCCTCTTCACTTACATATTCAACGCCTTCGCAAACCGTAACCTTTATAATGTCATCAACAAAATCAATCCACGGCACTTCTCTATATTCATACTCATCCATAGAGCCTGTGCCTTCGATTTTAAGTTCACCGGTTTCTACGCTGTAACTCCACGTTAAACCTTCACCACAATCTCCGCCGTAATCAATAGCTGATACCAAAGGCATACACATCACAGCTAAAGTGAGTGCCATAACTGCAGAGACTATCGTTTTTAACATCCTGCTTTTCATAATTATAACATCCTTTCGTTTTGTTAATTTATCTATAACACGTATAGAATTATACCATATCTATTTTAAATATCCCGAATTAAAGTATTAACGGTTTTAAAATCGGTATAAGAGGTAAATCATCTTTGTTTTCACGGTCAGTTTGAAATATCAGCTATGGTATTAACTAAAAAAATCCGAAAAATAAAAATTTTTTCAAAAAAGACTTGATTTTTGCTTTTTATGGTGATATAATACCTGAGCATTAAGAAATGTGCTGCTAGCTCAGCTGGATAGAGTGTTTGGCTACGAACCAAAAGGTCAGGGGTTCGAATCCCTTGCAGCACGCCAACCGCAAGCCTTTATTTATCAAGGGTTTGCGGTTTTTTTATGCCTTTTTTCAGGTGTAAAAAAAGACGTTGTTTTTGTGTTTTGGTGTTTATTTGGTGTTTATTGCTTTAAAAAATGTGCTTTTGATGTGTTTGGCTATAAAAAATCGAGCTTGCAAGCTCGTCGAAAATTTGTTCACCAGACAACCTCCCACTTGAATTCTTTTTGACAAAGTGATATTATAATTAAGTCGAACATACAACCGCTTACGGGTTATTCTGTGGGTGGTTGTTTTTTTATCTCATTTTAGCGTGAAAGGGAAGAAAAAAGAGAGAAACACCGAAACGGTGAATCTCTCTTTTCTTTTATGCTTGTTTTCTGCTGAAAATATCGTTGATTTTCTCGGCTGCTGCTTCGTCGGCTGTTTTTATGGCGTGTGCATATATCTTCGTGGTTGTCCCGGCGTTGGCGTGTCCTAATCTCTTGGCAACTGTTGTTATGGGTACGCCGTTGGCAATCTGCAAAGTTGCATTTGTGTGTCTTAAACTGTGCAACGTGACGTCTGGGAGAGTATTTTTTCTGATAAACTTCTTAAACCAACTCGTTAAGCTGTCGGGATGAATTGGCGTTCCGTCGTCTTTTGTAAACACATAACCAAAGTCTGTATATCTGTCTCCGAGCTGTAGCCGTTTTTCTCTTTGTGCTGCTCTTTGTTTTTTTAATGCAGAAATTACAAGCTCGGACATTTTTATAACTCTATGAGACGATGACGTTTTCGTGTCACTTTCGTATAGTCCTTTATCCGGTAAATATTGAATGCTTCTTTCAACAGAGATAACACCGTTTTCAAAATCAATATCACTCCATTTAAATCCCAGTAGCTCTTCACGGCGTACACCTAAAAACATAAGTACTTGTATCATCGTTCGGTGCTGTGTGTCCTCTTGTTCGAGCTTGTCAAGCAATGTCATTGCCTCTATATCGTCAAGCGTTCGTGGGTCACACTGTTGCACTTTTGGAGGCTTCACCCTCTCACAAGGATTATAAATAATCACTTGCCATTGTACCGCCGTTGAAAGAATGGAAGACAACAAAATGTGATGATGTCGTATCGTCTGCGTTGAAAGTTTATTATCTCCGACGGGTTTAAACATATCAGTGAATTTATTATTCATTGCTTTGGCTATCTTTTCCGCTGTTTGTTTCGTTACGTTGTTACCTCTTGCAAGTGATTCTATCGTGTGAATGCTTATTCCTGCACGCTCGGAAAGACTTTTTTGTGTGGTTTTCTGCTGCTTTAATTCAGCCTTAATGTCAAGTGTGCATTTGTATTTTGTATCAGCTCTTATCCCTTCCCGTGAAAGCTCATCATACAACGCCATAATGTGATACGGTTGAATCTTTGAAATTTTCAAATGTCCGATACCGTCATTTAATCGAGGAAGCAACGCCCTATACTGTGCAACCGTTTTCGGTTTTAACTGCTTTTCTGCATATTCTTTCAACCACTTGTCGGCAAATTCAGCAAATTTTATATTGCAGTCAACATATAAACCGTTTTTTACTTGTTCTTCAAATAATACCGCTTGTCTTTGTACTTCCTTTTCGATTTGCCTTTTTGTCATTCCTTCTTCAGGCTTCCAGGTCATAGATTTGCGAAGCTGTTTACCGTGTAAATCATACCCGGATGATACAGTTATTCGGAATGTATTTCCACGATTAGTTATCGTTGCCATTTTTTAACGTCCTTTTCATCATAGTATTTTTGAACCATTCGCCAGAATAACACCTCAACGTATGATTTGTATACAGATTCAATGTTTATTTCTACAGTCTTTTCACATTTATTTGTATCAAAATATACAGTCTCGCTGCTATTTGTATATTTATGTTTTTCTTTAATACCTACAATAATTTCGTCAATGTCTTGCGTTGCGATGAAATTTATTAAATTGGTTTTATTGGCTTCGTTCAAATCTTTTGAAACCTTCAAAGCTACTACAGCGTCTTCAGATAACCCCGTAAAATCGCTTACGCCCTTTATTGTTGAATTAAACGTCTTTACATTCGACAATCCGAGCAAATAGTCAACAGAAACATTAAAAAATTCTGAATACTTCAACAATACGGTTCTTGGCATTTCTCTTGTACCGTTTTCGTAAAAACTAATCGTTTTTTGATTGCAGTTAATTTCTTTTGATAATTGAGCTATACTAAGGTTTTTGCTTTCTCTAAGTTTAGTATATCTGTCTCCCAACTCTAACAAAGTCATCTAAAACACCTCTTTATATTTTTGTAGCGTACAGCATAAAGCGACTACAAGAAATTTATTTTTGTTGCAAGTGGCGAAAATATCATATTTTGTGGTATATTTGTAGCAACAACAACAAATCGCTACAAATATATTAGCATTTGTGAACGCTGTTGTCAACAACAATTTTATGGAGGTATAAAAATGAGAACAAACGCAGACATCAGAAAAGTTGCAAAGGATAACGGTATCAAGTTATGGCAAATTGCCAAAAAGCTCGGCATAAGTGACGGGAATTTCAGCCGCAAGCTCAGGGATGAGCTTTCAGAGGGGGAAAAAGACCGTATTTTAACAATTATAGCCGAGCTTGCAAAGGAGGTTAAAAAATGAATATTCCCCGAATGAGAACAGCACCCGAAGCCATAGCCGAGCTGAAAAAAGTAGACCCCGAAACGGCTTTCACATTGCGAGCTTTACGCAGAATGATGAATACGGGTGAAATTCCCGTAGTAAAAGTTGAATCAAAGCGACTTGTAAACCTTGATACGCTCTTCGAATATCTTGGTGCAGCGGTTGCGAATCCAACAAGCTCGGAAGACTCTGGACGGGTACGACGTATTTACTAAGGGGGTTAAGTATGAATCAACCTATTTATGACCCTGACGAGCTTGGAAGCCTTGAACCATATAAAACAACGCTTTCAAGACTTAATTGTGGAAAGCGAAACGCCGTTCACGCCTCACAGCTTGCTGTATTGCTTCGTGCTGACTGTCGGGCAGTTCGTCGAATAATAGAAACGCTGCGTGTTTCTGGTGTATGTATAATTTCAGACGAAAACGGTTATTATTACCCGGCAACTGCAGAAGAGATACAGCGATATATTAAAAGGCTTAAAAGTGTTATATCTGTACACTCCGCTGCTATCAGAGCTGCTTATACTCAACTTGATTATATGTTACAAGAAACAGAGGGAAAGTATAAAAATGAGTGATACAAAAAAATACTATTGGTTACGCTTGAAAGAAGGTTTTTTCGATAGTAAACAAATCAAGTTTTTACGCTCACAAGAAAACGGAGATAAAATGTGCATAGTCTATCTTCAAATGCAATTAAAAAGCTTGAAAACGGTAGGCGTTATTCATTATGATAAACTTTTACCTTCTTGCGTTGAAGAAATCGCCTTCGAGTTGGGAGAATCTATAGAAACCGTTAATCAAACGGTGGAAACGCTCGAACGTCTTCATCTTGTTGAAATACTTGATAACGGGTCGTTATATTTGTCTGCTGTTCCTGAGGTCGTAGGAAGTGAAACCGCTGCAGCTGAACGAATGAGGAATAAACGCAATCGTGACAATTTAACTGCAGACAACACTAACCCTTTTAAAGACTATGTGTAACTTTGTTACGCTTTTCTGAACAATGTTACACAGAGATAGAGATAGAGAAAAAATAAAGAAAATATACAGTGAAAGTATATTCTCTTTGCTTCTTTCTCTTTTAAATTTTCTTCATAAGAAAAGCATCAATTTTTATAAAAAGGAGGTAGCACAATGAACGAAGCCGAAAAAAACTTGATACCTTTAGACAAACGAACAAAGGAAGAACGAAGGGAAATAGCCGTTAAGGGTGGCAAGGCAAGCGGAAAAGCACGGCAAAATAAAAAAACTATTAAAGAAATTGCCCGTATGTTTTTATACACACCTATAAGAGATGAAAAACTAAACAAAATATTAGATGACGTCGGAATCCCCAGAGACGAACAAACCTATATTTTGATAATGATATTTCAACAAATCAGGAAAGCAGCAAACGGTGACATTAAGGCAGCCGAATTTATCAGGGAAACCATTGGAGAGAATCCACGCTTGAAATTATATGAGCGTCGTTTAGAGCTTTTAAACACCGACGGTACAACAAAAGTTATCGACGAGTGGGTCAACTCTATTCCTGAATTTTAAAACGTCAAAAAAACAGCTGTCACAGCTTGTAAACTGCATTTAATCGCTTACAGTGCAAACGGTCACCTGGAAGCATAAAATTGCTTCAGAAAGCCATAAAAGAAAGCTAACACCATTTGGCGTTAGCTTTTTTCTTATTTTATGTTTTCAGTCGCTTGTTTAAATAGTTCAACATTCATTTCAGAAAGCACCATTGCATATTCGATATTATCGTCACTGCCTGATGTGTCAATTAAACACTTGTCAATTACAGCAGCCAAAGCTCTCATTTTTAAAAAGATGTTTTCGTCAATTTTTATCATTTCTTACAACTCCTATAATATTTTCCTGTCGAGCGTGCAATAGTTTAAATGTTATGCTCTTCAGTAGTCTGAAGAATAACAAAAAAATATCGGTTTGTAAATGAAACTTACTGATATTATAATAATATTTTTTATATTGCAAAAAACTTACTTTTCAGTAAGTTTTTAATATATATTTACAGGCTTATTCTGGTGTTTATTTGGTGTTTGTTTTTGTGTTTTGGTGTTTATTTCTATGTAACGTCGTGAAAGGCAATCAGTCAGAAAACGCAGTATTATCAACACTTTCAAGCACATTCTGAAACACCGTGAAACGGCTCTCAATCATCTACGAACCAAAAGGTCAGGGGTTCGAATCCCTTGCAGCACGCCAATAACAGAGTGGACTCAACAGAGTCTGCTCTGTTATTTTTTTGTTCGGATGCGAGGGATTCGAACCCTGAGAGGGTGAGCGACGTTAAGAAACAGTTCAACAAATTCGGGATTGTCGGGCAGATTTCAAATCAATATCGTAGGGGACGGGTCGCCCGTCCCGTCAAAATCTGTACGGAATCCGCGGGAGCCGAAACGACTCCCCTACATACACGACTTGAATCGGCTATTATATTTCAGCGTCGCAGACCCTCA
>JAXJUJ010000054.1:0-6158 GCA_036309125.1 Acutalibacteraceae bacterium
ACTTTAATTACATCAAGCCTTTACGAAAACTAAACAAAAAACCACCAGTCCAATATCGTATTGAACTGGCAGCTTAACTTTATTCTTTTTTTGTGTCTACAAAGTATTGACTATCTCAGTTTTAAAGCCTCTCGTTTTTTTCTGCAATAATAGTTATATTTTTGATATTTCTTCAGCACACTTGCGGCAGATTTTCTGACCGTTGAAATCGATAAGATTTTCTGTTTCGTGACAGAAAATACACGAATCAGCATACTTTTTGAGGACGATTTCATTTCCCTTTGCGACGATTTCAACCTTGCTGTCCTCTCCCATAAGATCGAGCTCTTTTCTGATTTCAATCGGCAAAACGATTCTGCCGGCAGTGTCGATACTTCTTACGATTCCGACATGTTTCACGGTGATACAGCTCCTTGTTTCGAGATTAATGAACAGTAAATATCAAAGACTGTTCTTTGTCAACAATATACCACTTTTTACCACATCAGTCAATGCACAAAATAACGAATAGAAAAGAGATTTTTTGTTGCTCTTGGTGCATTTTAACATTGTTAAAATGCAGGATAGAAAGAATAATAAAATTTTTTGTCAAAATACGTAAAACAAAAGAAAAAGAGCAACCTGTGTGAAGGTTGCTCTGCTCTTATGTAGCTTTAATTAGCCGATAAGGCCTGATACCATAGCCATGATCTCATCGAGGATAGCCTGGAAATCGATCTGTGCAAGAAGGTCTGTGATTGTAGCGATGATAGCTTCGAAATCGATACCCTCAAGGAATGCTGTAATCTGATCCATGATATAATCTCCTTTCATAATATCGGCAGTTAGACACTACCCTGTATGTGTATATTTTATCATCACTATACATTATTGTCAATATGTAAGATGAAATTTTGAAAAAAATAAGCAGCCGAATATCGGCTGCTTACAAAATTAATTATTAAAGTAAACCTGCAACGAAACCTGCAAGAGCATCAAGTACAGATGAGAAGTCAATCTGAACGATGAGGTCTGCGAGCTTGTTCATAACAACATCAAGAATTGCGTCCCAATCAATACCTTCGAAGAGTGCTGTAATCTGATCCATAATGAATCTCCTTTCAATATTTAAGTGAATAAATCACTTGATTTGCATATATTTTAGCACCTTTGCATTTTTTTGTCAATAGATTAATTGTGTAAAAGTCACGGCTGAACAGGAACGGGCTTATCCTGCTTCTCGTGCTCAAAAGATAGAATGTTATTACGTGAATAGTAATTGCAACGCATATCGAAAGCTTTGCAGAGTCCGTCGACGGGAATATAAAGCTGTTCACGCTGTGAACGGACAACGATGTGATCCATCTTCATTTCACCTCTGTCAGTTTCGATGATGTCGCTGCCTTCAGTGAATTTTGCCTTGTGACGGTAAGCTTCAATATAAACTGTTCCCTCGTCAGGATAAACATCAAATCCCGCATAGCGGAAAAGGATTGCGGCAGGTACGTGCCATACACCGTCAATGTTTTCAGCTGATGTGGTACGTGCGCAAAGACCAAGGTCAGCACCCTTGAGCATCATCCTTGTGTCCTTGTAAATGGGAGCAAGTGCGACGGGCTCGATGCTGTCATTTTCTTTGTCTATAACACATCTGTCTGCAACTCTGCCGTCTTCGAGGTAAGAAGTGAGAGTGAGCTTTTTACCGCTTACGTGAGCGATTGCATACATAGAAAGTTCCTCTTCGTGCGGATACCAGGCTGCATTCCAGAGCTTGGGTAAAGCAAGCATTCTGGAAGGGTTACGGTTGCTGCTGCCGAGGTTATAGAAAACTGTGCCTTCTGACGGCTTGTCGTAAAGGTTTTCATTTCTACGCGGATAGCTTCTTGAGAAGCAATGCTCGTGACCGCTGAACATAATATCAAACTTCTCCATACCCTCCATCATCATCGGGTAGGAGTCATCACAAGCAAGGTCCGAACCTGCATAGCAGATAGGGAAGTGGTGTGAGCCGAATTTCCATGTCTTGTCACTTGCATCAGTATCTTTGATAAGCCATTCGTTCACATCTTCGGGACCGCTGATTCCGATAGCTGCAAAATGAGCGTTACCGTAATCAAAGGAATAGTTTGCTGTTTTCCATTCTTCAGGACCGTTATACGGATATGCACCGCGGAACTGATTTGAGAAAAAATCAGCTTTTTCGCAATAGTATTTACCCTCAAAAGTGAAATAGTTTTCAAATCCCATATCGTCGTGATTACCCATACTCATCATAAGGGGAATGTATTCCATAATACCCTTGTATCCCTCAAGAGCACCTGTCCACTGAATGTCTGTCTGACCGCAGTTTGTGTTGTCGCCTGCAGTGAGAACAAAACGCACATCAGGATGCTTTTTGAGTGTTTCTTTGAGAAAAGCATTGAAGCCTGAATAGTCGGCAGGAGGGTTCGGTCCGCCTGTCTGTACGTCTGAAACACAGATAAATTCAAAATCCTCAAGATTTTCAGGGATGGTTGAAAAATTATAATTCTCACTTCTGTAATCGTCGTTTCCGACGTTGTATTCGTATTTTGTATCGGGCTTGAGACCGTTCATATTCGCCCAAAAAATATGGCTTGAGTCCATATCTGAGTCGAAGTTTCCTCTGACGGCATCAAAACGCATCCAATTCTCGTTACTGCCTGATTCACGGCAAAGAGCGTAACCGTCCTCAATGGCGATATCTGTACGCCAGGTGACGTTCATTGATGTTTCGGGATTTCCGTTTACCGAAAGCATAATGTGGTCAGGACTTTTCTGTGAACCTCTGAAAGATTTCCATTCTTCTCTGCTGATCATAAAAACACCTCTTTCTACTTGTTGATTGTAGCATAAAAGGGAATGGATTTCAACAAATTTTCTTGACTATATACTTATTATATATTAAAATATAAGGTTGTAAGAGGGTGAAAAATTTATGTCAAAAAGAGATAATATCAGAAACATTGCAATTATTGCACACGTTGACCACGGAAAAACAACAATGGTTGACGAGATGCTCAAACAAAGCGGTATTTTCCGTGAAAATGAGCAGGTGCAGGACAGAGTTATGGACTCAAATGACCTTGAAAGAGAGCGTGGTATCACCATACTTTCAAAGAATACGTCAGTTCATTACAAGGATACTAAAATCAATATTGTTGACACTCCGGGTCACGCTGATTTCGGTGGTGAGGTAGAGCGTATCCTTATGATGGTTGACGGTGTTCTTCTGCTCGTTGATGCCTTTGAAGGCTGTATGCCTCAGACACGTTTTGTTCTCAAAAAGGCACTTAATCTTAAAAAGAAGGTCCTTGTTGTTGTTAATAAAATCGACCGTCCGGGCGCAAGACCGAGTGAAGTTATTGACGAGGTTTTCGATTTGTTTATCGAGCTTGGTGCTGATGATGACCAGATTGAATTCCCTGTAGTTTACGCTTCGGCAAGAGAGGGCTATTCTTCGCTTGATCCCGACGTAAGAGAGGGCGATATGCGTCCGCTTCTTGATTCGATTCTTGAGCATATTCAGCCTCCCGAAGGCGAGATTGATGCTCCGCTTCAGATTCTTTTCTCAAGCCTTGATTATGATGATTACATCGGCAGAATTGGTGTCGGCAGAGTAGAGAGAGGTCGCATTAAGCGTGGCGACAGCGTTGTGCTTTGCAAGCAGGACGGAGAAACTCAGAATGTGAAAATTTCAAGACTCTATCAGTTTGAGGGTCTTAAACGTACGGAAGTTGAATCTGCGATGATGGGTGACATTGTCTGTGTTTCAGGCATCGTTGACCTTAACATCGGTGAAACAGCCTGTGCTCCTGACTGCATTGAACCGCTTCCGTTTGTAAAAATTGACGAGCCTACAATTTCAATGAATTTCATTGTAAATGACAGCCCGTTTGCAGGACGTGAGGGTAAGTTCGTTACTTCAAGAAATGTCCGTGACCGTCTTTTCAAAGAGGTTGAAACAAATGTAAGTATGCGAGTTGAGGAAACTGACTCTACAGATACATTCAAGGTTTCAGGACGAGGAGAGCTTCATCTTTCAATCCTTATTGAAACAATGCGCCGTCAGGGATATGAATTCCAGGTATCACGCCCTGAGGTTATTTATAAAACAATCAACGGTGAACGTTGTGAGCCTATGGAGCTTCTTATTGTTGAAGTGCCTGAACAGTATGTGGGCGCAGTTATCGAAAAGCTCGGCTCACGTAAGGGTGAGCTTGAAAATATGGGTTCACGTGACGGCGGTGCAACTCATCTTGAATTCAAAATCCCGTCAAGAGGACTTATCGGCTACCGTTCAGAATTTATGACAGACACAAACGGCAACGGTATTATGAATCAGCTCTTTGCAGGCTATGAGCCTTACAAGGGTGACATTCAGACACGTGAACGCGGCTCAATCGTTGTTCACGAAACAGGTACAAGCACAGGCTACGGACTTTTTAACACTCAGGACAGAGGACGTCTTTTCATTGGCCCCGGTCTTGAAGTGTACGAGGGTATGATAGTAGGCGAATGCTCAAGAAATGAGGACATCGTTTGTAACGTCTGTAAGAAAAAGCAGATGACAAATACACGTGCGGCAGGTAGTGACGATGCACTTCGTCTTGTTCCGCCGACAACACTCAGTCTTGAACAGTCTATGGAGTTTATCAAGGATGATGAGCTTCTTGAGGTAACTCCGCAGTCACTCAGACTTCGTAAGCGAGTTCTTTCAAAGGAGCTCCGTATGAAGCAGATGTTTAAAAAGAAATAAGGAGAGTTTGTTATGACTAAGAGATTTTTATCAGTCGTTTTATGCTTCGTAATGCTTTTTGCAACAGCAATTCCTGCTTTTGCAGCAGATGCACAGGAGCTTCCGTATGAAAACAGCCGTTTCTTCACATACGGTGACTATGAGCTTCACTACCGTGTCGTTGAACACGAGGGCACATACAAGGGAAGAATTATGTTTATCCACGGCTTTGGTCAGTCAAGCTTTTCTTGGGAAAATATGGCTGATGAGATGAGCGCAAAGGGATATGACTGCTATTGTGTTGATCTTCCTAATTTCGGCTACAGTACAAGAGAAACTTCAGATATGGAGCTTCTCGACCGTGAGCTTCTCGTTGAAAAGCTTATGCTCAGCATCGCGCCAGAGCACACCTGGACTCTTGCAGGTCATTCAATGGGTGGAGCAGTTGCGATCAATGTAGCACAGAATGTCGATGTTCAGAAGCTTATGCTTTTCTGTGCAGCTCCCGTTGCCGATATGGGCGATATGGGCGGTATGATGAGTATGCCGATTATGGGTAAGATGGTGAATTTCGTATTCAAATATCTTACTAAGATTGATATTCTTATGAAGCTCGTTGTTCTTATGGCAACAGCAAATCCTGACTATACAAAAAATTACGAGCTTGAAGGCGTTACAGCACCACTTCAGCTCGACGGTACAGGCGACGGACTCTGTGTGCTTATGCAGCATCAGCGCCCGACAGACCTTGAAGGCGCAAAGAATATCGACTGTCCTGTTCTTATCGTGAATGCTGAAAAGGATATGATTATCAGCGATTCAATGAAACAGCAGATTTCTGATGCCTTCCCGAACGCTGAGCACTATCTTGTTGCTGGAGGCGGACACATCTGCATTGAGGACAGAGCAGAAGAGCTTGCAGATGTAGCATACGATTTTCTTAAATAAATAATTAAGGTGATTTTATGACCGAAACAAAACTGAATAACGGCTGTGCGATAGCTCTCGGCAACTTTGACGGTTTGCATATCGGTCATATGGCTGTGCTGGAGAAAACCCTTGCAGAGGCAGAAAACGGGCTGAGGGCAGCTGTGATGCTTTTTGACGAACACAGTATGAAGGGCATAACGGGCGAAGCACCGCCTATGCTGATAACGGAGAATGAACGCGCAGAGCTTTTGAAAAACAAGGGGATTGACGTGTTCACGGTGAGTTTTTCGCAGATCAGAGGACTTTCTCCTGAGGATTTCGTGGAGGAAATCCTGATAGGAAGATTCAATGCACGTACAGTTGTCTGTGGTTTTAATTACAGATTCGGCAATAAAGCCAAAGGCGATGCAAAACTTTTGGAGAAAATTTGCATTGAAAAAAGAATTAAATGTGTTATAATAGATGAAATAGAAAATGATGGATTACCCGTAAA
>JAXJUJ010000055.1:0-5054 GCA_036309125.1 Acutalibacteraceae bacterium
GTTTTTTCATAAAGTATAAGTGGGAAAGGGCAACTTTAAACCTGTCAAATCCCTAATTTACACCGACCAAACCGAGCATTTTTTATTTTCTTTTATATGTACACCATCTGAACTTGTAACCGTTACATTCTTTCTCTCCTGAATCTTCTGCGACATACCATTCGTCATCAGAAAGAATAGGAAACTTTTTGTCAGCCTCGTCTGCCACAGCATCAATGTGAGTTATTATTGCTGTGTCGCACAGAGGAAGAAGTGTTGTGTAAATTGCTTCGCCGCCGATAACATAAACGTCATCGCTGTTATACTCTGAAAGAAGCTCTTTGAGCTCATCAAGGTCAGAAACAAAAGTTGCACCTTCAGCTTCAAGACTTTTGTTTCTTGAGAGCACAATATTTACTCTGTTTTTGAGAGGCTTAGAGCCGGGGAAGGATTCAAGAGTTTTTCGTCCCATAACGCAGACCTTTTCAATGGTCTGTGAACGGAAAAACTTAAGGTCGTCAGGTATATAGAAAAGAAGATCTCCTTTATTTCCTATATTCCATTCTTTATCAACTGCAACTATTAATTTCATTTTGTTTTACCTCACACAGCAATAGGGATGTTTTTGATCTGCGGATGTGTTTCGTAGTTATCAAGTCTGAAATCGTCAACAGTGAATTCATAGAAGTCCTTGATTTCAGGATTGATCCAGAATGTAGGTGCGGGGAGGGGCTCACGTTTGATAAGCTCCTGAATGACGGGGATGTGTCTGTCATAGATATGAGCGTCAGCAATAACGTGAACAAGCTCACCGATTTCCATATCACACACCTGAGCAAACATATGAAGAAGTACGCTGTACTGAACAACGTTCCAGTTGTTAGCTGCAAGTACATCCTGACTTCTCTGGTTGAGAATACCGTTGAGTACAAGCTTGCCGTTTTCACCCTGAGTTACGTTGAAGGTCATACTGTAAGCGCACGGGTAAAGTCCCATTTCACTCAGGTCGTGGTGATTGTAGATATTTGTCATAATGCGGCGGCTGAACGGATTGTTTTTAAGGTCATATATTACTCTGTCAACCTGGTCAAACATACCTTCCTTATATCGGTGCTTGACGCCGAGCTGATAGCCGTAAGCCTTGCCGATGCTTCCGTTTTCGTCTGCCCAGGAGTCCCAGATGTGTGAGTTAAGCTCGTTGATATTGTTTGATTTTTTCTGCCATATCCAGAGAATTTCATCAACACAGGACTTGAAAGCAGTACGTCTTAATGTAAGTGCGGGAAACTCCTTTTTAAGGTCGTATCTGTTGACTACACAGAAAAGCTTTTGTGTGTATGCGGATGTGCCGTCCTCCCATACGGGACGAACTTTTTCTCCCTTTGTATCTGTGCCGTTTTCAAGGATATTATTACACATTTCGATAAATAATTTGTCAGCGTAGCTCATTATTATTCTCCTTTGATTTTAATTAAACATATTTCGGGTCTGTTGTTGAAACGAAGAGGGAGGGGATAGTGTCCGACTCCTGATGTAACAAACAGACTTGTTTTTTCAAATTCGTATAACCCTTTATCGGTTATGATACGGTCATATGTGATTTCGGGTAAAATGTATCCGTCATAATAGATACCTCCGAGCATCGGCAACCGTACCATACCACCGTGAGAATCACCGCAGAAAATATAGTCAAAGCCGAAATCTCCGTAGCTTGACATAGAAGGTATATGCGAGAGCAAAATGTTGATTTTATCTGCAGGCGGTTCTTCAAATTCATTGTGAAGATCAAAAGTGTCTGTGAAATATACGTTGTCTATTCCGTAAATTCTCAGGTCATTTCCGTTGATGTTGATATCGGTATAATCGTATTCGAGCAAGTGAACTTTTTTGAGATCGCGGAGTTTCTCTTTGTACTCTTCGTCGTAATCGTGATCTCCCGTAACTGCATAAACCTCAGCGACTTCTGAAAGATCATTCATAAATTGAATAACCCGGTCGATTTTAGAGGTCTGTTTTCTTGAATACATATCTCCGAGAACAAAGATAAGATCAGGTCTGTTTTGCTTTGCTGTATCGATTATTTTGTCCGTATCCGAGTAAAAGGATAAATGCAGGTCGGATATCAGCATAATCCTGACTTCTTCATTTGCCTTGCTGTTTGTAAGAGTTACTTCGTTTGTGACGAGAGTGAAATTATTATATATCCAGACAGCAAACAGAATCAAGGCAAAAAACAGACAAAGCAGTTTTTTGAATTTATGCTTTTTTCTCAAAAAATCACTTCCGAAACACATATAGTGCTATTATATATCAGATGAAGCTAAAAAACAACACTTAATCCTGCGATTTATCTGAATATAGTATCAAGTATCAGAAGTGAAATGGCAGCAGGCATACCGAAAATACATACGCTTGTAACAGTATACCAGTTGACCGCGATAGTAACACCCGTGAAAAGTCCGACTACATTAACAGCCATAAGTGAAGCTATGCCCTGAAATACAGTTCTTGTTATTGATCTTAAAACTTTTTTACTTCTGAATATCGTGTAAACGACTGTTATACATCCTGTCACTAAAATTGTGATGATGATAGCTTTCATTTTTTTGTACTGACCGCAAGTGTGGTGTTGTATATTTTCCCGAGTTTAGCTTCCTTGATCAGGTGGCTGTAATGAAGTTCAAGCTCTTTCATTCTGTAAACCAGAGATTCAGTCTCATAGGGGTCAGTTACCTCATTGAACAGCAAATAAACCTTTTTCAGCTCATTGATAACCTGGCTTGTTTCGTCAGTAAGAAGTTCATCTGTTTTACATTTTGCATTTTTATCAGCAAATAAATCTATCAGCATTGTTCATCCTCCTATAGCTTTGATAAATTAATATTGCTAAAAGACTGATATTATGATAAAATTAATAAGCGATGGAGGTGATATAATGTATGATATAGTTGTAGTCGGCGGTGGTGCTTCGGGTCTTGCATCAGCGATAGGTGCCAAAAAACTTCACAATAAGCTTTCGGTTCTTGTGATTGAAGCTTTACCCAAGATAGGAAAGAAAATACTTGCAACAGGTAACGGCAGGTGCAATCTTACCAATCTTAATGCCGAATCACAAAGCTATAACACAAAAGCTGTATCATCCGTTATGAAAAACTGTCCTCCGGAAAAGATTGTTGATTTCTTTTCTTCAATCGGACTTGAATGTGTTACTGATGCTGAATCACGAGTCTACCCGATGAGCAATACAGCTACAAGTGTTCTGGACTGTCTCAGGTTTGAGGCAGAGAATCTTGGCGTTGAGATAATGACTGATACTAAAGTTGTCTCAGTACGCAAAAAGGGCGATGTATTCGAAATTAACGGTGATATAAAGTGCAGGAGGCTGGTTCTTTCCACAGGTGGAAAAGCTGCTCCTTCGCAGGGTTCAGACGGCAGCGGATATCCTTTGCTGAAGGCATTAGGGCATAATATTACTCAGCTTTATCCCGGTCTTGTTCAGCTTACCGTCAAAGAGAATCTCAAGATGCTCAAAGGTATAAGGGTGAAGGCAGATGTTTCACTCAGACTTAAAAACGGAAAAGAGATTAACCGTTCCTCAGGAGAGGTACTCTTTGCAGACTACGGACTTTCGGGAATTGCTGTTATGGATGTCAGCAGAAGTGTTAAAAACAATGACTGCAAGTGCGTTCTTAATATACTTCCGGAACTCAAAAAAGAGGATATATGTGCTTTTGTTTTACGTTGTATAAGAAGAATTTCTTCGCAGACACTTGAAGATGCGCTTTGCGGAATTCTGCCGAGAAAGGTCGGTTATCTTGTTATTAAAAACGCAGGACTTAAACAGGATGTTTCGCTCAAAGAATTGAAAAAATCTGATATTGAGCTGTTAGCAGATAAGCTCAAAAACTGTGAATTTACGGTTACGGGTACCAAAGGCTTTGAAAGTGCACAGATAACGGTTGGCGGTGTCAGTACGGATGAATTCGATATGAAAACGCTTGAATCGAAAAAAGTCAGCGGTCTTTACTGCACAGGCGAGCTTTTTGATGTTGATGCTCCTTGCGGAGGCTTTAACCTCCAGTGGGCGTGGGCAAGCGGAATCGTTGCAGGAAATGCTGCAGCACATAGCTTAATAAGATGAATAAAGACTGCTAAGGACATCAATATTTAGTTAAATGAAAATGTATAACCGGGGGATGCAGTATGAAGAAAATTGTTATATTTCTGTTAGTTTTGCTGTCACTTTCAGGTTGCAGTATAAATAGTGTCGATATCCCTGAGAAATCCGAAACAATTACAACTGAACCTACGACTGAAACCGATAAGCAAAATGACGGTTTTGAAAATGCGCCGGTTATCAATCATAAAATGTTAAGGTTTTTTGCAGGATATGATCATTATGATTCCAATAAAGCGGTTGAAAAAATGCTTAACCTCATTAACAAGAGAGATAAAAATGCTTTTATAGCTGAGTTTTCTCAGGAAACACAAGGCTGTGAAGATCTTGAAAGGCAAGTTCAAGTCTTGTTTGATTACATTGATGAACCAATTGTTGATTACGAAGAAGCAGAACCGAGTGTGGCAGAGTATGTAAGTTATGGCGAAACTATTCAAAAATCATTCAGTATTTCGATAGAAGCATATACTGATTCCGTGAAATACTATTTTGATTTTGAAATAGTGCAAATTGACAAAGAGAACGAAAATAATGTCGGAATAAAGTCAATGTGTGTGTTCACTGAAGAGATTATGCAATATTATCTCGATAACTATAGTGTTAATGATTTTCCTTCAAAGTCAGTAACATCGGGCTTGGTTTGCTTTTCAAAAGAAGGAATAATCAACTGATTGGTAAACTGAAACTAATATTACGGCATTAAAAGTAAAAGCACCCGTAAGGGCGGTGTAAATCAGGGATTTAACAGGTTTAAAGTTGTCCTTTTCCGCTTATACTTTATGAAAAAACCTCGCAAGGCGTGATATGCACCCCAAAAGTTAGACACTTTTGGAGGTGCATATTTTTTATGGCAAAGAAAGGGTCAATACAACAAAAATATAGTGCAGAGTTTAAAATA
>JAXJUJ010000056.1:0-14702 GCA_036309125.1 Acutalibacteraceae bacterium
ACGGGAACATAATATGTTCCCCTACGAAATCAATCCAATCGGGATCGTAGGGACGGGCGTCCTCGACCGTCCGTTTAAAAAGCAGAATCCACGGATGGTCCGGGAGGCCCATCCCTACACACTCTATCAAAGTCGAGTATTATATTTCAGCGTCGCAGACCCTCAATTATTCATTATTAATTGCAGAGGTGTAACCTCTGCCCGACAAACCCGAATTTATATTTCATGCAATAAGAAACGGAGCAGATTTTCGTCTGCTCCGTTTTTTGTTTGTTTTAACCTATCAGAAATTAACTGTTACTGTTTCGCCTGCTGCGAGTGTGACTGTCTGAGTCTTATCAGAAATTCCGCAGGAAACTGTGATTGTCTGATCGATATCTGATGTGATTGTAGCTGAAACCGTACCATTATTAAGGTTCCAGGTCATATTGTCGATTGTTGCCTGAGTTCTTGCCTTGATGCCGTTGATTTCACCAACGTTGAAGCCTGAATTCGGCACTGCAGGAAGAAGCTCGATCTTGCCTGTGTTTGAATAAAGCAAGCTTTCGTGAACAACACCGAGGTAACCGATTGCAAAGTCAGTACAGTAAGCACTGCTACGGTTGTAATGGTGATTTGTCATAAGTGAATCGTAGAAGATACCACGGTTTACAAGGTCAACGAGTGCACCTGTTACGTTGTCTGAATTCTTAAGTCTTGCAGCGATGAGCGCTCTGTGTACGAAAGCATGGCTTGCTTCGTTTTCACTTGCTCTGTTTTCAATAGCCTGAACACAAGCTTTGTAGAGAGCTTCATCTTCCTGTGTTTCAAACATCGGCCATGCACAGTAGAGATGGCTGATATGACGGTGAAGGTTGTTTTCTTCAAAGTCTGTAGTTGCCCACTCCTTGAGTGCGCCTGTTTCGTCGTAGAGATACGGCGGAACCTTTGTAAGAAGGTCTTCCCACTTACTTGTATCAGCGTCAGCGTCAACGCTCTTCATAATTTCGATAAGCATATCGAATGTATTGTTACAAGCTGAGATGTCAATAGCTGTATTAGCTGTTGAGGGGTTAGGATAGTTTGCAGGGTTATTCTCCGGAGAGTAACTCGGAAGGATTGTGTAAGTTTCGCCTTCGTTGAGCTGAGTCTTGCCCTTTTCGTAATGGATCGAACCGTTTGCATCAGTGTAATATTCAGGTGAGAACATCTGCTCCCAATAATTTGCCGCCTTTGTAAGAAGCGGAAGAAGGATTTCACTTCTGAGGTCAAGATATCCCTTAGCCTTGATTGCCGCAACCTGTTCGTCAGTGAGGTCTTCTTCTGTTACTGAAAGAACTGATCTGAGCTCTTCGATATCAAACTGATCATTAAGAGGAACCTGAACATCGCCATAGCACTGAAGTGTTTCGTACATAGGCTGAAGCATCCAGTTTGTACCTGCATTCCAGTAGCGGAACGGATATGCATAGTCGCTTTCTGTGAGAATACCCCTGTCACTGTCTGAATGAACAGGTGCCTGGATTGCATCTGTGAATCCGTGAGTAGCATATGCATTAGTCTCCCAGTCATCAACCTGACGGAGAATAAAGCTGATGAAGCCCATATATGTGCTTTCCATATTGCTGGTGTTCATTGATGAAACCTGAAGGTTAACGTTTGCGTCCATTGTGAAACGGCAACCCCACTGAGTATTCCATTCACCTGACCACATACCACCGAGACGGGGTGTCGCAGAACCTGCACAGCAAAGATATGCATATCTTGCGTTGTAGTAAAATCTTTCCATAAGATCTGAATTGAGATCTTCTTTAAGAATCTGAGAAAGTACGAGCTGTTCGTTCGGCTGTGTGCTGTTTTCTGTGCCGAGTCTGAATGTTACAGCATTGTATTCAGGAGTAAAGATATCTGTATGTGCTTTGAGTGCATCGTCATAGCTGAACTTACCGTCAACTGTATACTTCTTTGCAACTGCTTCTGCCTTTGCAACAAGTGAATCAACGAGATCATAGCTTTCTGCTGCAGCAAAGTCCTCGAAAGCACCCATTTCGTGTGTTCTGCCTGAAACAGCGATGAGGTAAACATTGTCCGCATTTTTGATTTCAATCTGCGGGTTTGTTTCTGCACAGTACTGTGCATCCTTTACCTTCTTGCCGTCCTTAAGCTCTTTTGAGCCGCCCTCTGTAACAACATAAACTGTTGATGAGTAGCCGCCTTCTTTAAGCTCACTGTTTTCATAATTAGGATAATGAGCAACAAAAGAAATGTATTCGCAGTCATCGCTAACGAGCTTCTTATACTGCATATTCACTTCGTCACTCTGACCGTATTTAGCATAAGCTGAGATATTATCCATTGAAAGAGTGAGATCTACCTTGCTGCCTGTTGAAGAAGAGCCGATCTTTGTGATAGTCACATCATCTGCCTGAGAGGTGAAGGTTGTTCTTTCCCACACACCGCAGATGTCAGAGTATCTTACACCGACCTGAGCTGTTTCGTAATCAGTATATCTTGCATAATCCATAGCAAGTAATCTGTTCTGCTTGATACGGAGAGTTCCGCCCGGATGATAAGCATAAACAAAGTCATATGTAAGGTCATCGACAATGTCTTCGCCTGCAGTAATACTCTGCTTTACGTATTCAAGCTCATCCTTTGTATCCGGAGTATAACGGATATTCTGATTCGGAAGGTTGAAGTGCATATACTGGTATATAAGAGTATCACTGTACGGAGAACCGCTTGTGATAACGCCCTGCATACCGTTACCTGAAACCATACCTTCGCGCCATGTTTCAAGGTTGTTTGAGGTTTCACTCAGCTCATAATACAATTTTGAATATGATGCCTTTGTGCTGTCAGAAAACTCTGACTCGATTTTTTTGAAAATTTTTGCCGGAGTAAACATCGAACCCGCAAAAGAGAGTGATGCGAGAATGATGCTGAGAATTCTTATGAATACACCCATAATTACGCTCCTTTTAATTTATTTCTCCTATTATAAAACAAAACCTGCAATAATACAAGCAAAAAGCAGGAAGTTTATTGCTTCCTGCTCATTTTATTGCATTATCAGAAATTCCAGTGCTTTTTCAAACTTTTCATCTTGCTCCGTGGTCCTTTTTGATGGACCCTTGAGTCTTCCACCCGCATTACGTATTTTCTTTGAAACGTAGCGCGAGAAAAGAAGCTCGTCAATGTTCTTATCCGTAAAGACAAGACCGTTCTGACTCAGAGGAATCGCCTTTCGTGCAAGGCACATCGCAGCCAGTCCGTAATCCTGAGTCACGACTATATCCCCTGCAGACACAAGATTCACCAGTTTAAAATCTACACTGTCAGCACCTTTTTCAACAACAACGGTTTCTGCTCCGTCCTTATGAAACTCGTGTGCTGTGTCGCAGATTATATAACACCCGATCGACTTTGCTTTCGCAATTCTGACAGTTATATCCACAACGGGACAGCCGTCAGCATCGATAAAAATTTTCATTGAATCAGCCAACGATTTCCTTTGTATCTCTTGCGATCATAAGCTCTTCGTTTGTGCAGACAACGTAAACCTTAACCTTTGAGTCAGGAGTTGAGATTTCACCCTCAGGACCTCTTCTCATTGAATCGTTAACAGCATAGTCGATTTCAACGCCCATAAACTTGAGCTTGTCACATACACGGTCTCTGTACTGAGGATTGTTTTCACCGATACCGCCTGTGAATACGATTGCATCAACGCCGCCCATAGCTGCTGCATAGCTACCGATATACTTTGTGAGCTGGTGACAGAGCATTGACTCAACAAGCTTTGCTCTCTCGTCGCCTTCCTTAGCACGTGATTCGATAGTTCTGTTATCACTTGTGCCGCAGATGCCGAGCATACCTGACTTCTTGTTCATAACTGAATCCATCTGATCAGGTGTGAGGCCTTCCTTCTTCATAATGATAGGAACGATAGCCGGGTCGATTGTACCGCAACGTGTACCCATCATGATACCTTCAAGAGGAGTTACACCCATTGTTGTGTCGAAGCACTTGCCGTCAACAACAGCTGCGATTGAAGAACCGTTACCAAGGTGGCATGTGATAACCTTGCTGTGCTCGGGATTGCCGAGGAGCTCGATTGTCTTACCGCTTACGAAACGGTGAGATGTACCGTGGAAGCCGTAACGACGGATTCCGTACTTCTCGTAATACTCATACGGAAGAGCATACATATATGCATAGTCAGGCATTGTCTGGTGGAAGCCTGTATCAAAAACAGCAACCTGAGGAACATCCTTCATAATTGCCTGACAAGCCTTGATACCTGTAAGGTTTGCAGGGTTGTGAAGAGGACCCCACTCGAAGCACTCTTTGATTGTTTCTTCAACTTCAGGAGTTACAAGAACTGAACCGCTGAACTTTTCTGCGCCGTGGAGAACACGGTGACCTACAGCGTCGATTTCGCTCATTGATGCGATAACACCGTTTTCAGCACTTGTGAGTGCATCAACAACAACCTGGATAGCTGTTGCGTGGTCAGGCATATCAACGGGCTTGTCCTTGATGTTTTTGCTTTCATCTGCAGGAACCTTATGTGTGAATGCGCTGTTGTCATTACCAAGCTGTTCGCAGATACCCTTTGCAAGAACTGTCTCATTTTCCATATCAAAAAGCTGATACTTAAGAGATGAGCTACCTGCATTAATAACAAGAATTTTCATGATTTTCCCTCCAACATATTGTATCAATTAGATTTCTGTTATATTATAAACACATAGTTTGTGTTTTTCAAGTTAAATTTTACATTTTGGAGGAGAAAGTATGAAAATAGGTGGAATTGTTGCAGAATACAACCCTTTTCACAACGGTCACAGGTACCAGTTGCAGAAATCCGTTGAATCGGGTGAACTCACGCATACCGTTGCCGTAATGAGTTCCAATTATGTTCAGCGAGGTGAGGCTGCTATTATTTCAAAATGGGCAAGAGCTGAAATGGCTGTAAAAAACGGCATAGATCTTGTTATAGAGTTACCTACCCTCTGGAGTACATCCTATGCTCAAAGATTTGCTGAAGGTGCTGTTTCCCTGCTTGATGCGCTCGGCTGTGTTGATACCCTCAGCTTCGGAAGTGAAATCGGAAACATCGATGAGCTTATCGCCTGTCAGAAAGCTATCAACAGTGAAGAGGTTTCAGAAAGACTGAAAGAAAATCTCGATTTAGGTCTCGGTTTTGCGACAGCAAGAGCTGAGGCGATGCGTACTGTCTGCGGTAACAGATTTTTTGATATCCTTGACGGTGCAAACAACACGCTCAGCATCGAATATCTCAATGCACTTGATCGACTCGGAAGTGATATCACTCCGATGACAATAAAAAGAAAAGGTGCTGCACACGATTCAATTATGCGCAACGACAATTTTGCTTCAGCTTCTGAAATCCGCAGAATGATCCGTGACAACAGTAAGGAATGGGAAGTTTATGTGCCACAGAGTGTCGCTGATATTTATAACCGCGAAGTAAGTGAGCAGAAAGCCCCGTGTCTTAATGAAAAGCTTGAATTCAGTATCCTTTGCTGTATGCGACAGCTTTCTGCTGAGGATATCGGACTTTCACCTGATGTCAGCGAGGGAATCGAATACCGTATCCACGAAGCAGCACTCAAGGCAAGAACTCTTGATGAGCTTTATTCACTCGCTAAAACAAAAAGATACTCTCACGCGAGAATCCGCAGAATCGTGCTTCACGCTTTTATGGGATTCGTTGCAGATGATTATAAAGGAAACCCGCCCTACATTCACGTTCTGGCAATGAACGATAAAGGAAAGGAAATTCTCAAAGAAGCTAAAGAGAAAGCAAAACTCCCCATTGTGACAAAAGCTTCAGACTTCGATTCACTCGACGAATACGGCAGACACGTTTTCGCTCTTGAGGATATGTGTACTGATGTTTTCTCACTCTCATCACCTGCCATCCTTCCCTGCGGAAGAGAAAAAACAAATGGAATAATAGTACTGTAAAAACATAACACGGAGCAGTCAGTGCTGCTCCGTGTCTTTTTCTTAATTTATTTTTCAGTCGGCTTATAGTGATTAATGTTGGTGTTGATAAGCTTATCGTAATCCACGATATGGAAGAGTGCACCATCCTCTGACGGATAAACACAGATATCCTCCGCTTCATTGTCATAGTTAGGAAGTGATCGTGTGAACTCCACCTCGACAGAGCCGTCTGCGAGATCGACTGCAAGCACCTGCTCTGTTGTGCTGTCAGCGACATCGTAAGAAAGATACAGAATACCTTCATACACTGATCCGCCCTGAAGTCTGTTAAGCTCCTCGTCAATCGGAATCGCCTTTATAAATTCCATCGTTTCAAGGTCATACTGGAGAATTTCTGTAACCCCGTCAAACTTTGAAGTGTAGAGATAACCGTTTTCACCATCTACCGCACACCACGGAATACCGTCTGTCAGGCGGTCACTTGTCAGGTCATAGTAAATACCTGTATACTCAAGTGTCTCACAGTCATAAAGGAGAATAAAATTATAAAGATAACCAACGTCATCAATATCGCCCTCTACAGGAGCATATATATAACCGTTTGCACAGTCGATTCCACCGATATGATTGCTGCCGTACTTCTCATAAAACTCTTTCGGAACAGCATTTGCTTTCTTCTCGATACATTTCATATTCTCATCGAACTTTGCAAGTCCTGTTAAATTTATACCTGTAAGCGCACCTGAACCGTAAAAATACTCTCCGTCACAGCAAAGGCCCTGTCCTGAAAACATCGAATTCACTGCATTGAGTTTTTCGTGTCTGACAAGCTCGTAGCCCTCACTCGCCGTACTTACTCCAAATCCGAAAAGATATGAAAAAATCAGCGCCACTGTTGTAAAAAACGATGTTATTTTCTCCATAATTATCCTCCTGCAATATATTTGCGTCAGTTCAACCGTACAAAGCTTCGCGTATTCTGTCGGGATAATCCGTCATCAGCAGGTCGGCTCCTGCTGCAGAAAGAGCCCTTGCATCGTCTGCATTATTTACCGTCCAGTACTGAACCGAAACACCGTACTTATGTGCGTAATCAATGAACTCAGCCTTGCCGAAATTGCCGAGAAGCAAAAGTCCGTCATCCCAGTAATACGGCAGCTGCAAAGCCTCAAACTTAATATCCTCGTTGCTCAGGTCATCATTTCTCGTAAAGCATCCGTAAAAATCCACTATTTCAAAAGGATTTGCCGATCTGTTGATTTCATCGCCGTAGGTTTCATCAATGTAAGTTGAAACATCCGGCCAGAAGCTTGCAAGAATAACTCTGTCACCAAGGTCATACTCCTGCATCATTTCGTATATTCCGTCAACTATTGTCGGTGCCCACGGTGCAGGATATTTGATTTCAATTATGTATCTGTACTTTCCGGGCACTTCGCTTTCTATACAGTCAAACACATCCTCAAGAGCAGTAATACGTATATCATCGGGGATATCGTCACCTCTGAGTCCTCTGTAAGGATAGCTGTCACCTGACTTGAAGTTTTCACCCATATTCAGGTTTCTGAGCTCTTCGTATGTTTTAGAAAAGACTGTCGCTTCTGCATAACCGAAATACTCTTCGCTGTCACTCATTTCGTCAAGTGAAAGACTGTGATAAAGCACAATCACGCCATCACTTGTAAGCTGAACGTCCATTTAGATTATAGCTGAATCATCCTCAGAGTAAATAAGATTCGACTTTATAGCCATCATGGTATTTTCGGGTGCCGCACCCTTACCGCTTCTGTGTGAAGAAATCAGAGTTTCACCGTAATCGGGAAGGAAATACTCTCCGGTATCCTCATTGAGCACTTCAGGATCGACAGGTGTCGGCGGACTGAACGAACTCAGACACATAACTCCCGCAACTACAAACAAAACTGTTTTGCGCAAAATCATATAAATCGCACTTGCTAACATAATATATCCCCTCTTTAACCTCAGAATTATCGAGCATTATAGCACAAATGCACTGTATATTCAACACACACTCATGCCAAAAAGTAAAACAAACCCTTATGCAAGTAAGAGAAAAGCTTTACAAATACCGTTGTGCATAAGCTTCGATGATCTTTTTCGCCTGCAAAGCCGTTTCGGGATCTTTATCCAGAGCGTGACCGGAATTTTCATAAACAAGCAGGTCGTTACTTATCCCTTTTTCACTCAGCAGACTGATGAATTTATACGTATGTCTGATGGGTACCAGCTCGTCATTTTTACCGTGAAATACTGCAGTCGGAGCACTGTCAGCCGAAAGATACACTTCGGGAGACATCCTTCTGAGTGCCTGCTGCTGAGGCTCATCACAGAAAGTTTCTTTAGTTATCTTACAGCCGCAGCACTTTGACAGCACCTCGTACTTCCAGCTCTCAAACTCGCCCGAAATTCCCAGAAGGAAATCTGTTTCGGCACAATTTACGGGCGGACAGTAAACACAAGCTGCCACAGGAATTACAGGTGATTCATCTCTTCGCGTATAAGCATAAAGAAGAGAAAGATTCGCACCTGCAGAACCTCCCGAAACAATCATTTTTTCAATCTGATATTCGTAATCTGCACACGTATTTTTTATAGTTTTAAGAGCAAGATTGATATCGTCAAGCTCATCAAAAACATTCAGCGTTTCTGAAACATAGCGATAATTCATTGAGGCAGTTATATAACCACGGTCGCAGAAAAACTCAGCATCGCTGTGATGAGCAGACTTATCCCCCTCTACCCATCCGCCTCCGTGGATAAAAAGTATCATTCCCGAATCAGACTTTACCTTTCCGGGGATAAAAATATCCAGTTTCTGTCTCTCGTGTGCACCGTAAGAAATATTATTCAGTAGAACAAATTTGTTTTCCATAGTTTTCATCAATTATCCTGCGGATATTTTATACCCGTAATTTTCCTGATTTCGTCCATCTGACGAGTTATGTAAAGAGTCTGCTCACGAGTGATAACCGGACTTTCTGTGAGACCCTTCTGAACACAATCGGCAAAATGTGTAATCTGCTCTTCAAAGCCGTTACCCGCATAAGGAACTGATATTTTTCTCGTTTTACCGTCATTGAGATGAATTTCAATTTCCTGAGGCGCATAGAATCTTTTAAGATATGCATACCCCTTTGTTCCGTAAACAAAACCTTCGTTCGGCTTTTTTAAAAGAATTGCACTTGAAATATCAGCTATTGCACCGTTTTTGTATTTGAGCAATGCACAGGTATGGCTGTCCACACCGTTATAAAAATCTGACTGTGCATTGATTTCAGCTACATCCTTGCCGAGGTACCAGCTTGCAAAATTGAGTCCGTAAACACCGACATCAAGCAAAGAACCACCGCCATTTTCAGGCTTGAAAACGTGATGATCCATTTCATCCTCATCCATTGTATAGCAGAATTTGCCCTCAACCCCGAGGATATCGCCAAGGACACCTTTATTCACAATATCAAGCATTTCGATTGTGCCCGGTACAAGCCTTGCCCACATCGCCTCCATAAGAAGAACGTTGTTTTCTTCTGCACAGAGAAACATTTCCTCTGCTTCACGTGCATTTACCGCCATCGGCTTTTCGCAGATAACGTGTTTACCATTATTCATCATAAGGCAGGAACAGTAAATATGCCCCGAATGAGGAACAGCTATATATGCAGCATCGATAACATCGGACTGTGCCATTTTTTCGTAGCTGTCAAAGCGTACGGGAATACTGAATTCATCACCGAAATTTTCCGCATTTTCTTTTGTTCTCGATGCAACTGCGACAAGCTCGGCATTCTGAACATTCTTTATTGCTTCGGCAAAACGGTGAGCAATCGTACCCGTACCGACTATTCCGAATCTGACTTTACCTGACATCCGTCTCTCCCCCTGATTTCTGATAGTCTGATTGTAACATAAACTGAACTTTAATTTCAATAGTCAAACACCCACACTACTTATGAATCATTGTTGCTGAGCTTGTTTTATTTAATAATGTCTTGCAATTATATTGAGAAAATGGTAAATTAAAAGCAGAATTCAGTTGAGGTGAGAAAATGAAAAACGTGCTTGATACATCTAAAGAAATTTACGGTAAAGTGATTCACAACAGAATACTTTTTCAGCCTATGGAGGGTTGTGACGGAACATCTGACGGAGCCGTTGACGAGCTGACTTTCCGCAGATATATGCGTTTTGCTGAGGGAGCTCCCGGAATTATATGGTTTGAAGCTACTGCCGTATGTAATGAAGGCAGAGCCAATCCGCGTCAGCTTTACATTAACGAAAACACCGTCGATTCATTCAAAAAGCTTGTAAGTGCAGTTAAAGCAAGGTCACTCGAGCTTCACGGCTTCGAACCTGTTATTATTGTTCAGCTCACACACAGCGGACGTTACAGCAAACCCAACGGCACGCCTGAGCCGATAGTTGCATACAGAAACTCACTCTGGGAAAAAGGCAGAGAAAGCCAACCTTTTACCGTTGCAACCGATGAATATCTTTCAACAATCCCTTCTTTGTACGAAAAAGCTGCAAAACTCGCTATCGAAGCAGGTTTTGACGGAATGGATGTAAAATGCTGTCACGGGTATCTTTTCAATGAGCTTCTGAGCGCATACGAGAGAGAAGGAATCTACGGCGGCAGTCTTGAAAACCGTACAAGACTTTATTTCGACTGCATCGATGCCGTAAAATCAGCTGTCGGCGACAAGGCTTTTGTCACAACAAGACTCAACGCCTGCGACTGTTTCCCCTATGGTTACGGCTTCGGAGTAAATGAAAACGAAGAAATCGATCTCACTGAAACAAAACAGATTATTGAAAAGATTTATAACAAGGGTATTGAATTTATAAATCTCACTATAGGCAACCCTTATCTTATACCGCACATCAACCGACCCTATTCGGCAAAATCACCTGAGGACGGAAAAATCGGAATGAAGCGTATTTATGATGTTACAAAAGAAATCACAGATTCATTCCCTGATATAAAATTGGCTGTTTCTGCCCTCTCTTATGAGGGCGAAAATGCCGTTGATTATGCAGAAAAGCTGATCGCATCAGGAATTGGTGACTTTGCAGGTTTCGGCAGAATGACTTTTGCATATCCCACATTCTACAAAGATTATCTTGAAAGCGGCAGCCTTGACAAGAGCAAAGTCTGCATAAAATGCGGTAAGTGCACAGAGCTTATGCGTGCAGGCACGGTTTCAGGCTGTGTAATCAGAGACAGGGAAGTGTATATGCCGTACTACAACAAGTTTGTGCTGAATAAGGAGTGAAAGATATGGTTGCGATTGTAACAGGCGGAAGCAGAGGTATCGGCAAGGCTATCGTCGAAGAATTGCTGAAAAACGATTACAGCGTTATTGTTACTGCAAGAAGCGAAAGTAATGATATTATAAAACTTAAAGAAACTTACGAAGGAAAGGTGTTTTTTGTCCCCTGTGATATTTCATCTGACGAGGACAGAAAAAAGCTTTTTGGCTTTGCACAGACTACTTTCGGTAAAATTGATCTTCTTGTAAACAACGCAGGTGTTGCACCGCGTGAAAGAAAAGATATTCTCGAGATCACTCCCGAGGATTTCGATTTTCTCACCGATATAAATTTAAAAGGCACTTTTTTTGTAACACAGGAGCTTACTCCTCTGCTTATAAAAAGTGGCAAATCACGAATCGTCAATATTTCATCTATGTCTGCCTACACTGCCTCTGTAAACAGGGGTGAATATTGCATTTCAAAAGCAGGAATTTCAATGATAACGAAGCTCTTTGCAGCACGACTTGCAGAATATGGTGTGAGCGTTATCGAGATAAGACCGGGAATAATCGAAACAGATATGACATCAACGGTCAAAGAAAAATATGAAAAGCTCATCGCAGAAGGAATCACGCCGATAAACAGAATGGGACAGCCCGAGGATATTGCAAAATGCGTTGCATCAATCGCTCAGGGCAATTTTGACTTCTGTACAGGCACTGTAATTGACTGCGACGGTGGATTTAACGTGAGGCGCTTATGAGTAAAATTTACAAATGTCTTATAATCGGCAGTGGTGCCGCAGCTTACAGTGCCGCCGACTGGCTGCACCGTGAGGGCATAACAGATATTGCCGTTGTTACCGAAAACCGTCTTTCGGGCACATCCAGAAACACAGGCAGCGACAAGCAGACCTACTATAAGCTTTCAATGGACGGCATCACCCCTGACAGCCCGTATAAAATGGCATCCGATATGTTTTCGGGAGGCTCCTGCGATGGTGAAAAAATGTACCTTGAAGCAGTCAACAGTAGTAAATGCTTCCTGCGCCTTTGTGATTACGGTGTAGGATTTCCTACTGACAGTTACGGCTGTTATCCCGGTTACAAAACCGACCATGACAATACTCTTCGTGCCACATCTGTCGGCCCTCTGACTTCAAAGGTTATGACAGAGAAGCTTGAAAAGGCAGTAGTTGAAAACAATAAAACTCCACTTTTTGACAGCTTACTCGTCACTGAAATCCTGACAGACGGCAAAACAGCTTACGGTATACGTGTGCTTGACCTTAAAAGCAACACTGAAGAAAACATTTATGCTGAAAACGTCATCTGTGCGACAGGCGCACCTGCTTGCATTTATGAGGACAGTGTTTACCCCGAATCACAGCACGGAATGACAGGTGTGCTAATCGACGCAGGTGTAAGAATGTGTAATTTCACCCAATGGCAATACGGTATGGCTTCCGTTGATTTCCGTTGGAATGTATCGGGAAGCTTTATGCAGGTTGTGCCAAGATTTGTAAGCATTGACGCTGACGGAATCGAGCACGAATTTCTTCAGGATTATTTTGATGATATCAATGAAGCTTACAGCTGTGTTTTCCTCAAGGGTTATCAATGGCCTTTTTCTTTTGACAGAGCTCAAAAAAGCTCAAAAATCGATCTTGCCGTACACAGTGAGATGCTCAAGGGCAGAAAGGTTTATCTGGATTACACCCGTAATCCCATTGATTTTTCTTTTGAAAAGCTCAGCAAAGAGGCAAGAGATTATATCATCAATACCGACTGTTATGCCGAAACACCTATAGAAAGGCTCGAAAAGCTTAACAGCAAAGCAATTGACGTTTACCTCAGGCAAGGCATTGACATTCACAAGACCAAGCTCCGTATTGCAGTGTGCGCACAGCACAACAACGGTGGAGTTTATACCGACAACAACTTTGAAACAGAAATCAAAGGTCTTTATGTCATCGGTGAAGCGGCAGGCACATTCGGTCTTTCGCGACCGGGAGGCTCAGCACTCAATGACACACAGGTCGGTGGACTTGTTGCAGCAAAACACATCAAAAACAAGCTTACTGAAAACATTTTCATCCCCTGTTTCAAGAAAGAAGAAAAGGTAATCGAAATCTGCAGCGATATCGACTATTCACATTTCAAAAAGAAGATGAGTCAGATTGCGTCATTTAAAAGAGACTACGAGGGCTGTGTTTCTCTGCTTGATGAAATCATAGCTGTACTCGATTCATACCCGCTAAAACACAGAAGCCTTGCAGAATATTACCATGACAAAGATATGCTCCTGAGTATGAAAGCTCTCCTTGAAGCGATAATTTCCGAATGCCCTGAAACAGGCAGCAGAGGCGGAGCGATTTTCGTAAAAGACGGCAAAATCATCCCGGAAAAAGAATCTTTCAAAAGCTTTCTTTCTGTTACAAAAGATGGTAAGGTCGAGTTTCCTGAAGTCTCACCTGTTCCTTGCGAGCAGAAAAGCTTTGAATATTATCTGAGTAAAATACATAATCATTAAAACTCAAAAAAAACGAGGTAAGCACAACGCTTACCTCGTTTTTGCTATAGATTATAATGAGATTTCAACCTTGAATATCGCCTTGTTTTTTGAAACTCGGAGCTTATCAAAGAGCATACTGTCATAATTTTTAACAGTTATCTCCTGAGGAGGAACAACGGGATATTCAGCGTTGTACGAATCCTTTTTATGATCGGGGTTAACTTTCGTAAAAAGATAACTCGGTCCGACGCGGTGAACATAGAAGCCATCAATTTCTATTCTTTGCGGCATATAGCAGGTATATCCGAAATCGTGATCCTCTGAGTTTTCCGCATTGATGATATGACTTGATACCCCTGTGGGATAAAACTTACAGTTACGGATAATAAGATCGCCGTTCCACGTCGAGCCGTAGTCCGCACGAAGATCGACAAAGCTGTCTGACAAAACCGTTGTATTTTCAATCAGTGCTGTTCCGCTTCCTATGAGCTTGATACCGTGGTGACCGAGAACGGAGTTTCTGACCGTCGCATTCAGGACGCCCTGATGAGCGTCGAAACGTGAAAACACACAGCCGTCATAAACGAGGTTTTTGCAGTAGTTTGTACCTGCAATTCCCCAATAGTCATTATCTGTTATATCGTTTGTCTGATTACAGTTGATAAAGCTTGCATTGACCACCGTTGCAGCACCGATATCATAAGTACCCATCGTTACGGATGTACCCGCAGAGCCGATTGTCGAATATTTTTTATGTCCTGTAAAAGTACTGTTTTTTACAATCACATCAGCACAGCAGGAAAGGCTGACAAAAGCCGAATACGGAGCGCCTGTCTTGTGAGATAGTCAATACTTTGTAGACACAAAAAAAGAATAAAGTTAAGCTGCCAGTTCAATACGATATTGGACTGGTGGTTTTTTGTTTAGTTTTCGTAAAGGCTTGATGTAATTAAAGT
>JAXJUJ010000057.1:0-3011 GCA_036309125.1 Acutalibacteraceae bacterium
CGGTCATAAACAAGCTGACCTCCGCCAACGAAATCGGGTGCCTTGAGAGTTTTTGTTATATCTGCATTATCATCCTTGATAAGTGCGACGGTTGTTTCGCAGATTTCCTGCAGGTTGAATGAGCATATCGAACTTGCCATACCAACGGCAATACCCGTTGTAGGGTTAGTGAGTACCGTCGGAAATTTTACGGGAAGGAGTGAAGGCTCCTTCATTGTGTTATCATAGTTGTCAACGAAATCGACAGTATCCTTGTCAATTTCCGCAAAAAGCTCAGCACAAATCGGTGCCAGCTTAGCCTCTGTATATCGGGGGGCTGCCCACTGCATATCTCTTGAATAAGCCTTACCGAAGTTACCCTTAGAGTCAACAAACGGATGGAGAAGTGCTTCATAGCCCCTTGAAAGACGTACCATCGTATCATAAATCGCAGCATCACCGTGAGGGTTGAGCTTCATCGTCTGACCGACGATATTTGCAGACTTAGTTCTTGCGCCTGTGAGAAGTCCCATTTTATACATTGTATAAAGGAGCTTTCTGTGAGATGGCTTAAAACCGTCGATTTCAGGAATCGCACGTGACAGAATAACGCTCATCGCGTAAGGCATATAGTTTGTTTCAAGAGTTTCCGTAATATTCTGTCTTAAAACCGTACCCGCACCGAGTATGTGGGTATTCGGATTCATTTCTTCTTCAGTTTTTACAACCTCTTTTTTCTTTCTGGCCATACTGTCACCTCCCTTAGCTTAAGTCAAGCATATCGATATACATATAACCGTTATCGGCAATATGCTCTTTTCTGCCTGCAAGATTATCACCAAGAAGCATATCAAAAATCTGAGCTGTACGCTCTGCATCCTCGGGAAGAATTTCAACAAGACGTCTTGTTTTCGGGTTCATTGTTGTCAGCCACATCATCTCAGCTTCGTTTTCACCAAGACCCTTTGAGCGCTGAACTGTATATTTTGCATTGCCGATTTCTTCGATAGCCGCTGTCTTTTCCTGCTCAGTGTATGCGAACCACACCTGATCTTTAGTGTTGATTTCATAAAGAGGAGTTTCTGCAATAAACACCTTGCCTTCTTCAATAAGAGTCGGCATAAGACGATAGATCATCGTAAGAATAAGCGTACGGATCTGGAAACCGTCGACGTCGGCATCAGTACAGATGATAACTTTATTATATCTGAGAAGGTCGAGATTAAACTCTGCAAGACCCTTCATATGCTTTGATTTGACTTCAACACCGCAGCCGAGCACTTTTACAAGGTCTGTGATAATCTCACTTTTGAAAATCTTATCATATTCGCACTTAAGGCAGTTGAGGATTTTACCGCGGACAGGCATAAGAGCCTGAAACTCGGAGTCACGTGCCTGCTTACAGGCACCGAGAGCTGAATCACCCTCTACGATGAAGAGTTCTCTTTCATCAGCATTCTTAGCACGGCAGTCAACAAACTTCTGCACTCTGTTTGCAAGGTCATTTGACGTTGTGAGCGTTTTCTTTATAGTCTGTCTTGTAACCTCAGCCTTTACACGGCTTCGCATATTGATAAGAACCTGATTTGCGATTTTCTCTGCTTCAGTTCTGTTTTCGATGAAATAAATTTCAAGCTGATGCTTGAAGAAATCTGTCATCGCTTCCTGAATGAACTTATTTGTAATTGCTTTCTTTGTCTGATTTTCGTATGAAGTTTCGGTTGAGAAGGATGAAACAACAAGCACAAGGCAGTCTTCAATATCTTCAAACTTTATCTTCGGGTCAGACTTTGTATACTTACCGTTTGTTTTAAGATAAGAGTCAATCTGATAAGTAAAGGCATTTCTGACAGCCTTTTCGGGTGCACCACCGTGTTCAAGCCAGCTTGAGTTGTGGTAATACTCCTTTTTCTGCGATTTATTTGAGAAGCAGAGTGCTGAAGTAATAAGCACCTTATAATCCTTATGGTCTTCACGGTCACGACCCACACGCTCAGTCTGCCATGACTGAACTGTCGTCATCGCAGAATCCTCAGCGATCTCTGTTACGTAGTCTGTGATACCGTTTTCATAATAATATTCAAATGTTTCAAACTGAGTTTTGTTAAGCTGATTTTTAAGAATGAACTTAATGCCTGAATTTACGATAGCCTGACGCTTGATAATATCCTGATAATATTCAAGCGGAACCGCGATATCAGTGAAAACCTTGAGGTCAGGACGCCATTTGATACGTGAGCCTGTGTCACGCTTTGAGTACGGCTCTTTTTCCATCTGACCTACTAGCTTACCCTTTTTGAAGTTGAGCTTGTAGCAGAATCCGTCACGGTGAATTTCAGCCTCCATAAATTCTGATGCAAACTGAGTTGCACAAAGACCAAGACCGTTAAGACCGAGCGAATAGCCGTAGCTGTTGTCGCCGCCCTTTGAGTATTTACCGCCCGCATAAAGTGTGCAGAAAACAAGCTCCCAGTTAAATTTCTTTTCCTTTGTATTGTAGTCAACGGGAATGCCTCGGCCAAAGTCCTGAATTTCAACGGAATGGTCAAGGTAACGTGTTACAACTATTTTATCACCGAAGCCCTCTCGAGCCTCGTCAATTGAGTTTGACAAAATCTCAAAAACGGAATGCTGACAACCCTCAATATCATCAGAACCGAAAATAACCGCAGGACGTTTACGCACCTGGTCAGGTCCCTTGAGAGAAACTATGTCATCATTGCCGTAGCTTGCCTTTTTTGCCATAACTACACTCCTTTGTTTCTTCTTTATAATACTGCCGATTACAAAATAACCGGCTACAGAAAATTCCATTTTATATTTTACACTATATCTTGTGGTTTAGTCAAGTTTTTTATGGAATTCCAAGTGGTCTGAGTACGGAATGTGGTGCTGTGCCATACATTGGTCTGACAAAGCGACAAATTAGGGGTTGTTGGGGTGATTTTTGAACGATTTCAAATAGTGCGTTGCCTCCCTTGCCTAAAGGGAGGTGGATTTTGCGAAGCAAAAGACGGAGGGATACTTTTAGA
>JAXJUJ010000058.1:0-3233 GCA_036309125.1 Acutalibacteraceae bacterium
CGTAGGGACGGGCGTCCTCGACCGTCCGTTTAAAAAGCAGAAACCGCGGATGGTCCGGGAGGCCCATCCCTACATACAATATCTAAATCGTGCATAAAATCGCAACTCCGTTCCGAAATTGTTCATTATTTATCAGCGAAGCGATTTCATTTTTCATTAAAATCAACGGCTTTTTATGAATCAGCATAACGGGCAGTCCATATCTCCGTCAATGCAATATGAGCAGTCAACCTTTGCATCAGTGTGATTTGTATCTCCTCCGTAATTCGGGACGTCGATTATTTTATAACCAAGTCCGTAGCACTCGGTGCAGGAGGTTGTTCCCAGACCGTTGCAGTAATTGCAGAAGCTGTATCCGCTGTCATATCCGCCGTAATCATAGTTGTAATCATAATCATAATCATAGTCATCGTAATTATAATCATCGTCGTAATAATAATCATCATAATTATAATCATCGTAGGTGTAATCATCAACATATCCGTATTGATCGTAAGAACAAGCGGAAAGTCCCAGAACTATTGCAAGAGAAAGAAATAATGCTACTATTCTTTTCATTTTTTTCACTCCGTTGAATTTTTTTATTTCCTCTTGATTATGATTAAATACCTTTTATTCTTTTTTGTCAATACTTTTATCTTTATTTAAGACTTTTTCGGAATCGCGATGTCAGCCCAATCTGAAACCTCACACTGTCCTTGTTCATTAGTTCCGACGGCAACTGCAGTGCCATCGTTTCTGACAGCAATAGTATTATATTCTCCTGCAGATAGTGTTTCTGCGGTAAATTCGGTTTTGTAGGGCAGATTTCAAATCAATATCGTAGGGGACGGGTTGCCCGTCCCGTCAAAATCTGTACGGAATCCGCGGGAGGCGAAACGCCTCCCCTACAGGCTCTATCAAAGTCGAGCGTTATATTCAGCGTCGCAGACCCTCAATTATTCAATATTCATCATTCATTATTAATTGCAGAGGTGTAACCTCTGCCCGACAAACCCGAATTTGTCGGATAATATCACAAAAAACGGAAGAAGCATCACACTTCTTCCGCTTTTGCGTTTATAAAATTATCTTTCCCTTAATTAAATTATCAATACCAGATCCAACCGAAGAGAACGATAATGATAATCCACTGCCACCAGGCGTAGCTGACAGTTACTTCGTAATATCTTACGTTGCCGTCGGCATCGATAAGCGTTACAACTGCATCACCTTCAGCGTTAGCGTTGAGTCTGCCGTTGTTATCTACAGAAACAGCGTTTGAATCACTGTCTGCAACCATAATTTCAAAGCCTTCCGGATTGAGCTTGTAAGTGTCCTTATAATTAAGGCTGATATGCTCAAATGGATCGCTCTTTACTGAAACACGTATCGTTTTTTCGTCATACTTTACTTTTTCATCACCATCTAAAAGCCTTATTGTAATGTTGCAGTCGCCTACTTTTTTAGCATAAATATAGAGTGTTATGGAAGATCCTTCAAATTCTCCGAACTCTGCCGAAACAACAGAACTGTCTGAAGCCCAAACTGAAAGAGTAATCTCTGCATCTCCCCAGTTATTAATCGTAAGCTTTGCTACACCCATATCAGTATATTCTGTATCAAGACGAAGATATGTCTGCGAACACCAGAGAGTCGGATTTACAGCAGGAGATGAAACCTTTTCCCAGACCGCATAGAGCGTTACATTGCCACCTGTGAGAGTAACTTCCTCACCACCCTTGAAACGAGCTGATGTGGCGGTACTTGATGTTTCCCATCCAAGGAAATTATAGCCTGAACGTGTCGGCTTCTGAGTTGAAATAACACCATCTGTTTTGTCACTCCATACTGCATAGAGAGTCACATTCTTTGTCGGAGTATATTTTGAACCGCAGGAATATGATGCAGATGTTGCAGAACTGCTTGTTGACCAACCCTTACAAGCTACTGCGAAGCTCTGTGCTGCGGGAGCACCTGAACCACCGTTAGCATTGTAAGTAATTGTGTAAGTCTTAGCTTCAGGAATCGGAAGACTTACTGACTCGCCTTCCTTAACAGAAACAGTTGACGGAGAAATGCTGCCTCCGTTAGCATTGTAAGTAACTGTGTAAGTTTTAGTCGGTGTTTCTGTATGTGTACCGTTGCAAAGCTTGAATTTAATTGAGTTATTATCTGCATAAGTCTTGCCGTAAGATGAGTTTGACTTGCTGCAGATTGTGAGGTTTGCTGTAGAGCCATCGAAAGCCTGTTCCTTTATTTCGACAAGATTTAACGGAAGGTGGACGGTTGTAAGGTTTACACATTTTTTGAAGGTTTCACTACCAATGATTAAATCCTTGTTACCTTCACCAAAAATTACGGATTTAAGATTAGTACAATTTTCAAAAACACCTGTAAAGCCTGTACTTGTTGCACCTATAGATGTTAAAGTTTTCGGTAATGATACGGTCTTAAGATTTACGTTGTTTGTAAATGCACCGTCAGCTATAGTTGTAACTCCTTCAGGAACTGTGAGGTTAACTATTGCGCAACCGTTGAATGCATGAGAACCTATTGATTTTAATGTTGTAGGTAATGAAACAGTTTCAAGTGCTGAACAACCTCTGAATGCTTCATCATCAATTATCTGATTTGCATAAGTATAATTCGACTTTTTCAAAGTCATTGATTTCAAAGATGTACAACCGTAGAATGCATCTTCATATATTGTTGTATAGTTCCCCGGAATTACAATTGACTGCAGAGATGTACAGTTTTTGAAGCTTTCACCACCGATTGTGGCATCTTTTGAACCAGAAGAAATAGTTACAGTCTGAAGTTTTGTGCATCCTTCAAAAGCACCTGTGAAATTTTGATTTACCTGACCGATTGTTGTTACTGTGCTTGGAATGCTTACTGTTTTGAGATAAGTATTCTTTGTAAAAGCACCTTCAGCTATAATTGTTACACCTTCGGGAACAGTAAGATTAACTATTGCACAACCGTTAAATGCGTTAGAACCTATTGATTTTAATGTTGTAGGTAATGAAACAGTTTCAAGTGCTGAACAACCTTTGAATACTTCTGCTTCAATAACCTGATTTGCATAAGTATAATTCGACTTTTTCAAAGTCATTGATTTCAAAGATGTACAACCGAAGAAAGCGTCTTCATATATTGTTGTATAGTTCCCCGGAATTACAATTGACTGCAGAGATGTACAGTTTTTGAAGCTTTCACCACCGATTGTGGCATCTTTTGAACCAGAAGAA
>JAXJUJ010000059.1:0-5215 GCA_036309125.1 Acutalibacteraceae bacterium
AAATATTATCATTATAACCGCACACAATGAAATAAGAATCCATCGAATCGTTCTGACCTTTGTTATACTTCTTTTTGCAAGCTGCAAATTAATAACTTCCAACTTTTTAGAAAGAATCATTAAATCATCGGTAGTCGGTTCTGCTACAAGTTCTCCAAGTAATTCACTTACAGTAGTGTCTAATTCATCCGCCAACATAATCAGCATACTGGAGTCCGGAACTGACAAACCATTCTCCCATTTTGATACAGTCTGTCTTACTACGTTCAGTTTAATTGCAAGTTCTTCTTGCGATAGACCTTTTGACTTTCTAATTCTTTTGATATTTTCATTTAGCATAATCTGTGCCTCCTTGTTTAAGATGGCTCTATTCTATATCAAAAGAGCCGTTGCCACAAGCAACGCATATTAACATCCGCTTATTTATCGGCTTTTCACAGACAAATTCTTATTTATCTAATCAATCCTCCGAAACCCTTGTATTTTCAAGGAAAATCGGCATTTTAATACTCGTTCCTTATGTATTTTCCCTTGTTTTTGCCCTTATGAGCCGAAACAAGGGAAACTTTTTGTTTAGGCTTCCCCGACCACCTTATCAAGCAGTCTTGCGGAAGTTCGTTTCGCTTCTCTCTTAGAGTGAGCGTAGATGTTCATTGTGGTACTTACATCAGAGTGTCCGAGCAGTTCCTGCACATCCTTTGGTGCTGCACCGTTGGAGAGCAGATTGCTTGTGAATGTGTGTCTCAGCATATGAAAATGGAAATCTTCAAATCCTTCCAGTTTCTTTTTTGCCGACCTTGTCATAACACCAACTGTACTCGGTGACTCGTATGCTCCGTCAGGTCTCAGGCAGACAAAGGATATTTCCTTGTATCCGTCCGGCACTTCATCCGTTCTCGGCAGGCTGTAGACTTCATAGTAAGTACGGTCTTTTTCTTTGACCTCTTTGTAGTAGTTGAGGTGATAGAGTTCTCCATACTTGAAGCGGTTCTTATGCTGTTCCGTCTTTGCCTTTCTGAGAATGTCCGCCAGAGTGTCGCAGAAATCCACGGTACGGACTTTCTTGCGTTTGGTTGCACCTATCTCTGTCTTGTGCCTTTGCCCGTTGTATCGCATACTGCGTCGTACTGTGAGGTACTGTCCGTCAAGGTTGATGTCCTGCCAAGTCAATGCACACGCTTCTCCGATACGAAGCCCTGTGTAATAGGCTATCTGCATCGGGAGCAATGCAGGATTGTCTTTCTTTTTCAGAAAGTCCTCCAACATTACAAACTGCTGGTGGTCAATGGTAGGCGTGCTGTCAACTTCTCCGCCCTCGTCTGCAAACAGTTCGTATTCCTCTTTCTTTCCTCTCCATACCACATACTGCATAGGGTTAAAGGAAATCAGCTTCTTCGGGAATACCGCAAATCGGAACGCCCCCTGCAATACTGCTGAGAACAACCTCAGATACCCTTTACTGAGTGCCTTTGCTGTCGTTCCATCGGGGTTTTGTCCTCCGAAAGTGAGGAAGTCCATAAATGCCTGTAAATGTTCCGCAGTGACCGTTTTCAGCTTTCTGTCTCCGATAGGATATTGTTTTATCCTGTTCACTGTTCCCATATAAGCCATCACTGTACCGTTGCTCAGATTGCCGGGTTTCAGTTCTTCCTCCACCCACATATCAAGCAGCATACCCACAGTAGTATTCTCAGGCTTTGCCACGAACTTCTTCGCTTCGTAGTCCTCCATTGCCTTGCGGAGCAGACTTTCTGTTTCCGATTTGCTTTCTGTGCCTGCAAACTCACGCTGTACCATTTTTCCGCTTTCATCTTCTACATAGAAGCGGTAGTACCATTTCTTGCCCTTTTTTCTTACAGATCCTTTTGCCATTGATAAATAGTCTCCTTTCTATCCGTGGCAATCGGAACTGTGACGTATGGTGTGCGTAAAGTAAATAGTGTCACATCCGCCGATTGTTTAATCGGCTTTTTTGTTGTCAAAGAGCCACGGAATTATTCTTTTTCGGCAAGCCTTGCTTCGGCTTCCGCTACTATCCCGAAAAGGTCACCCATCTTTACAGCGGTGCGTCCTTCATCGTAGATATGTAAAATTCCGTCTAAGAATCGTTTCATATCCTCAATCGGTGCTTCCATTTCTTTATGGTAAACTCGTTCCTTAATCGCTCCCGACTCAATCGCATATCTCATAAGAGACTGTTTCAATCCTTCGTCTTCTGCAACACGGTCAACCTCTGTCATAGCATCGGAGAAGTGGTGGCAGAGAACGGAATACAAATCAATCATCTTTCCGAGGAATGTGGTAAGGAGCTGCTGGTGTGGTTCTCCATTCACAACCGTAGACACAGTATCAATGTACTTTTTGATATGTTCTTCCAAGTCTTTTTCGCAAAGCGTTCTGCTGTCATATTCCTTATCTTCTGAAAGACCTGTGAGCCATTCGGGAGTGGTAAGCAATGCTTCTGCAAGTCCATTGATAATCATTGTTCTCTTTGGGTCTACGCCGTCTGCTTCGTATCTCTGTATCGTTGATTTGTTCACTCCGATACGCTTGCCAAGCTCCGGCATTGTGAGATTCAATTCTGTTCGACGTTCTTTCACTCGTTCACCGACCTGTTTTGCGGTGAATGTAATTTCTTTTTTCAAGGTTTACACCTCCTATCGAAACCAAGTATAGCATATCAAAACCTGTTTTGCAACCATTTTCTCGATAAAAGTTAAAAAATATCTTTAATGGGTTGTAAAATGAGTTGACAAGAGATGGCAAAATAAGTATAATGATAATTGCAAAGTTGCAAAATGAGTATTTCGAAAGGAGAGATGTGTAATGACAGCAATTAAAATGGGTTTAACTATCGAAGAAGCAGCGGAATGTACGGGTATCGGTAGGAACACAATGCGAAAACTGGTGGACTGGGGCAAGCTGCCTGTTCTGAAAGTCGGGCGAAAGACGATTATCCGCAGGGATACGCTGGAGCGTTTTATGACGGTCAATCAGGGCAGGAATCTCCTCAATCCAAGCGATGTACGAAAAGTGGAATAACCGTTCTCCAAAGCCCTCGGCGTTTGAGAGCGAAATACACCCCTCGCACAAATCTGCGATTTGTACTCCGGGTATTTCGCCCCTGCGGGGAGCCTGTATCACAACTTCGGACACCATCACCTCAGTTATGATACAGAGGAAATTGCACCGCAATTTCCGTTGCTGTCCCACCAATCACCGATAGCTGTGACAGCCGCACCCGACAAGTCGGTTGCGTAATGAGTACGGTATTCTCAGCGGAGAAAGGAGCAAAAGGTTGGCAAGACATTCTTTTATCCGAATGTCGAAACTGCCCAATGTCAAGGGAAGAATCTCATATATCACGAGCCACGCCAAACAGGAAAACCTTTACGCCACCTATCGTACCGCCGACAATACCTTTTGGAAGAATCTCGCCAGGGAAAGCCAGCAGGAGTTCCAGCGAAGCGGAACAAATGGGAAATGTATCGAAGCAAGGGAGTTAATCATTGCCCTGCCGGAGATTTACACCACCTTTGACCCTCAGCAGGTGCTTGAAGAATTTACGGATAAGTTCCGACAGCAGTACGGAGTGGAATGTGTATCGGCTCTGCACCACAACAAACGCAAGACCAATTACCACATTCATCTCATATTCAGCGAAAGGAAACTGCTTCCAGAACCTGACATCAAGATTGCCACCAGAAGCGTATTTTATGACGAAACAGGAAAAAGGGTACGAACCAAGAAAGAAATCACAGACGAAAACGGTCAAATCCGAAAAGGCTGTACCGTTATCAAAAAGGGGGATGTTTACGAAAGCCATTTATTCAAAACCAAAGATGAGCGTTTCAAAAGTGAAGCGTTCATAGCAGAAGCAAAAGAAGTTTACACGGAACTTATCAATTCCCACATTTCAGATCCCGAGCAACGACTGAAAGTGTTTGATAAGAACAGCGTGTATCTCCCCACAAAAAAGATAGGCAAGAACAACCCCAAGGCTGCCGAAATCGAAGCGGACAACACGGCAAGGCAGGAATGGAACAGAACAGCAGATTTGGCTCTTGTATCGGGCATTGAAAAAACAAAGATACTGGAAATCAAGCAGACCGAAATCCACGATAAAGCCGGTCAGTCCATCCGAGAAAATGGTTGGCTTCCAAACCTGTTCAGAAGTATCGTAGGCAAGGCAAAGGAATTTCTGCAAGCCATCATCCGTGAAAAGGATATGCCACCCAAGCCAGTCCTTGATATGGATATGGACGAGTTCCGCACAATGCAGACCCTTATGCTAAAGGTACAGAAGCAGGCGAAAGCAATCAAGAAGATACAGGAGATCACACTCCCGAATCTGCGACAGCAGCTTGCTGAAACAACGGGTATCTTCAAGGGCAAGGAACGCAAGGCTCTGGAAAAACAGATACAGCAGACCGAATCCGAGCTTAAAGAAAAACTGGATAAACTCCCCGATATTCTAAAAGATGACGGTTATCCTGATGTACAGGCATTTATGAAAACTTACCGCAAAGCAGAGGCTATTATCACACAGTATAACCAAGACCTTGCAGAATGGGAGCAGACAGTTAAGAACGGACAGAAACCTGCCGAGAAACAGCACAGACCGCCCGAAAGACAAAGTGTGCGTAACAGGCTCAGACAGCTTCAGGAAGAGAGTAAACAGAGTTCTCAGTCGAAGCAGAGAAAGAAATCCCAAGGCAGGGACAGATAATCACGACATAGGAAATCAACACCGCAGGGCAACCTGCCTTGCGGTCTTACATATATATCAGAGCATAAGAAAACACCCTGCAAGATTTTTTTCGTCTTGCAGGGTGTTTTCTTATGCAATCCAAACTCAACAGAAACCTGAAAGTTTTCTACGCATCGCTTTTCTATTTTGGGTGGAATTTGTTAACGAAACTAATTCATCTATATCTAAACAAGTGCGTCCTTTAAATTCCACACGAATGTCTTTTGCTTTTAATATCAATTCCATAACATTTTCCTCCTGTCTATAATCGCATGTTTTCATTTGCTTGTACGCAGGGAAAACCCTGCGATTTTAGCAGGAAAAATTACATGAAAATTAAATACATAAAAATGGCCCTCCTATGAATTTTGTTTTAAATCTAATTTTCTAATCTCAGTTATCATTGGGCAAACTATTGCAATGCAAATAATTAAAATACCTGATAGTAAAAACCAATGATTTACA
>JAXJUJ010000060.1:0-4530 GCA_036309125.1 Acutalibacteraceae bacterium
TGTGTAATGAATACTCACTATGGTGCGAGAGACGGGACTTGAACCCGTACGGGATTACCACACGCCCCTCAAACGTGCGCGTCTGCCGATTCCGCCACTCTCGCATATTCACTTTCTGTCCCTCGCGGAACGATTGCTATTATAGCAAACCAAATAAGGTTTGTCAACACTTTTTTACAAATATTTTAAAAAATTTCAAGAGTTGGAAAAACTTATCAGAAAGTGCTTTCCAACCCTTGATTTTTTAAGTGTCATGAAGCCTTCATCTGAAGTCTGAGCTTGTCCGCAATCATTGCGATAAACTCTGAATTTGTAGGCTTACCTCTCGATGACTGGATAGTGTATCCGAAGTAAGCACTCAGCACATCGACGTCTCCCCTGTCCCAAGCTACTTCAATAGCGTGACGAATAGCACGTTCTACTCTTGAAGAAGTAGTTTTATATGTCTTTGCCACCGTAGGATAGAGTATCTTTGTGACAGAGCCGAGCATTTCCGTATTATTAACAGCGAGCATAATAGCTTCCCTGAGATAAGAATATCCTTTTATATGTGCAGGTACACCTATCTGATGCATTATTTCTGAAACAATAACCTCTATATCGTTAGAACGCTTTGACATCTGCTGTACACTTACTTTCCATCCTGTCATCTGTGCAATTCTCTGAGCTAAAACGTCAACATCCACAGGCTTAAGAAAATAATAATCAGCACCGCTTGATAAAATTTCATTTTCAAAATGTGGATTATCTACCCCTGACAAAACCACTACCATCGGTCTCTTTATGTCAGTCATTTCTGATATCTGTTTCATAACACCCAAAGCATCAACATGTAGCATAAATGCATCCATCACAACTATATCAGGCTTTTCAAACCTGAGTCTCGTAAGCACCTGAGATCCGTCTTTTTCCGACAGAATTGTATCGAATCCATATGAATTGAGCATTCTCATACAATTCTGACCAAATTCATTATTTTCTGCTACCAAAATTTTAAGATTATTTTCCATAAAAATTACCTCCGTGAATTATTTTCACGTTTATATTACCATTTTTTGTCATTCGTGTCAATATATTTTTGACATTTTCTGGTAATTAATTGGAAATTGTAAAAAGGGTAAACGGACAGCTTAGCCGTTTACCCTTTATTTACGAAGCATTTTTTAATCTTTCAGGCTGAATTTCTGATGCAGTTTCGAGCATATCCTCGGCCAGGATACCGTAGCCTTCGGTGCAGTCATCGAGAAAAACATGTGTGACTGCACCTACCAGCATACCGTTCTGTATAATCGGACTTCCGGACATTCCCTGAACTATTCCGCCTGTTTTTTCAATCAGACGCTCATCCGTAATTCTGACAGTAAGATTACGCTGATTTCTCGACTCAGACACTATAACCTTCGTAATCTCAATCTCATACGTCTGCGGTCCTTTTTCGTCCACTGTACAGATTATTGTGGCAGCACCTTCTTTTACCTCCTGCTTAAGTGCAACAGGTATAGCGTTAGCTGATGTATCATATTCACGCATAATCCCGTAAATACCGGTATTGCCGTTAATATAAAGATCACCAATAACGCCCGAGGAAAAAATCCCGCAAAGCTCACCTGCGCTGCCCGCTGAACTCTTATAACATCCGTTAACTGTAGCCTCAACAGCATCACCGCCCGAAAGTGGCATAATTTCACCCGTATCTACATCACAAACAGCATGACCCAATCCTGCAAAAACACCGTTATTACGGTCATACCACGAAACGGTCCCGATTCCCGCTGTGCTGTCACGAATCCACAGACCGCCTTTATACGCAGAGTCATCACCTTTTACGGGTGTAAAGATAATCTCCTTCTGTTGACCGTCACGCTCAATAAGCATTTTCATTTTGTTGCCTTTACTGCCTGAAAAAACAGCTGACAGCTCCTTGTTTCTGCTTATCGTGACACCGTCTACAGAAATTATCATATCTCCTTCTCTGAGTCCGGCAATCTTACCCGGACTGACGTTACCCGACGGGGTAGTTACCTCGTCTATGCGGATAACCATCACGCCTCTTGTATACAGGCGTATTCCAAACACGTTGCCACCCGGCACAACATATTTTCTCTGAGTCACAGTAACCTTTGCTTTCTTTATCGGAAAGATGTTAAAGAGCTTTATCGAGGTGACATATTCATCCTCATTTTTATCCGGACCTTTTGCTGGTAAATTTGTCAAAGTCTGGCATACATAAGCCTTCCCTACGTTCATACTGTCGTATTCGGTTACAGTCATTACATCAGGTATTCTGACATATCCTATCATCAGAAGCATCATAACTGCACTGACTACAAAAAAACAGATCACACTAAAAATCCGAATGCACTTTCGCATGAAAAGCACCTCCGACATTAGTGTGAACATATTTTAATTTTTTATGTAAAATAAAAAAAGGTGCTGTTATCCAACAGCACCAATTTTTTAAAATTAATCAATTACAGGAAGCTCTTCAATCATTCGGATCATATCGAGATAAAATGTCATAACAGCTTCCTCAGATACACCGATTCCGATAGCATTGCCGTGGTCACCTGTGCTTACAGGCATAACATTCCAGATTCCTGACGGAATATTACCGGCTTCATAATCCTTATGCGGAGCATTAAAGGGATAAAGAGCAGAATTAACACTTACAAGTCCGTCATTTGCATACCATTCTTCATCAAGCTGATAATCAGTAATCTCATTTTCTTTGAAGCAGCCGATCATCAATGCAAAAGGCTGAAGAACAGCAAAAGTACTGGGGATCGGAGCATAAGTTCCTGTAACAGGAATTTCTGTAGAAGAATTAAATGCATATGAGAAGTAGTAAGTATCTTCATCAGTTACGATAAAATCATTCAACTGCTCTACAGTATCGGGCGCCATATCATACATAGCCGTATCTTCCCAGTGATTGAGCATAACATACATAGCTTCAATCATACGCTCCTCAGTTGGTTTTTCACCGGGCACGTATGTAAGACCAAACTGTTCAAGGTGGAAATCAACATAACCGTTCATAGGAGAACGACCAAGAACACCGGCATATGTATATGCACAGATCGTAAGCAAGAGAGAAATATTAAGCTGATCCGCTACATAATAGAGTGTTGTACCATTGTTTGGTGAGCATATAGTCACAACAGAATTCACATAGTCAGCTTTACCACCTTTGAAGAGCGGTGAACAGTCATCAGGTGAAGCTGCCATTTCCTCAGCATTACCCTGTGCAAGAAGTGCCTGAAGAAGTCTGATTGTATTTCCGCCGAAGCTGTGACCGATGAGGTTAATTTTGTTTACCAAACCGTTTTCGTCAGTTTCTCCCCATCCTTCAAATAAAGGTTCACTGTATGTTCTGCCGTAGCGAGCGTGATTGTGTGCTTCTGCATGAGCTGCACCATAGTCAACCGTAGTACCGGTAAGCTGAGCATAAAGCTCGCAAGCGCGATCCCAGTTGCTTGACAAAGGACCTACTGATGCTGCATAGCTTTCATATCCTGCTTCATTGAGCTCTTTTACAAGATCACACGCTGTGCCGCCCCAGTAAGCAAGATCGTCATCGATACCTTCATCCTCGCCCCAGCCAAGAAAACCATGAACAAACACATACGGATACGTTTTAGTAAGCGCAGGATTTTCCTCAGGTACAACAAAACCGGGAACAAAAGAAACAAATAACATTACAAAAGAAACCCAAAGAGATATCAAAGACTGCATATTAACACCTCAAATCTGCTTTTAATAGTATTATTTTAATACAAATACCACTAATTGTCAACACAAATTTGTTCATAAACAACAATATATCAAGACGTTTTTGTCATATTTGTCGATTAAATGTCAAGAATATTTAAATTTGTTTCAGGGTTTATTCTCCTGTTTACCTCTGCGTCAAGTACATTCAAATATATTTCCGCAGTAATACTTATAACAGCTTCGGTTAAATGCCCACCGAAAAAATTATAATTCTCATCAGACAAAGCGATATGCAGGTGCAGATACGGCTCATCATCTTTTCTTGTGATATTACCGTTAAGAGCTATCATTTCGAACTGGTGATTAAAAGTTTTGTAGAAATACTTTTTCTCTTCAATAGAATAATATCCAACTGTAACATCATTTACGGCTCCTAATCCCTGCACTGTAGCTGCCTTAATATTTTCAGCTTTGCAAAGACGGCTCAGAGACTCCATAATCTCGTCACCTACATCAAGTCTTACTACATAGACATTATCAATTCTCTTGTATTCCATAACATTACCTCCATAAAAAAGACAGCCCAAGGGCGGCAAAAATAAGGGATTTGATAGCCTAAAATCCATTCTTTTGGCGAATGGCTTCGTCAAATCTCTCAAAATATGGCAGTTTCTTATCGAGTTTATTCCTTGTCCTTCATCCAAAATAACAGGAGTTAAGGTGCAAAGCAGTTTAAAGTCAGAAATTATTCATTTAGACTAAATGAATAAAACCTCGTAAGGCTGACGCCTTACGAGGTTTTTTCATAAAGTATAA
>JAXJUJ010000061.1:0-6965 GCA_036309125.1 Acutalibacteraceae bacterium
GCGTACATGTCCGGAGTTACCCTTTTCTTTGTCATCGAGAAAATGCGAATTGGCAAAGTCTGAAATTTAGGTCCGCTGACAAAATAACTGATAATGAAATCATCAAGCGAAAGTGTGAATGCCATTATGAAACCGGCAAAAATACCGGGACGGATCGCCGGAAGTACAACTTTGAGAAAAGCCTTAAGTTTTGTGCAACCAAGATCCTGTGCTGCTTCTGAAATATGAACATCCGTCTGCTTGAGTTTCGGCATAATGTTAAGAATAACATACGGCAGGCAGAATGTTACGTGTGCGATAAACAAGGTCCAGAAACCTAAAATTCCGTTGAGTTTGAGTATCGATCCGATGAAAACGAACAAAAGCATCATCGAAACACCCGTAACGATTTCAGGATTCATCATCGGGATATTTGTTATCGTAGTGACACTTGTCTTCACGAAGCCTTTTTTCATTTTATCAATTCCGATCGCTGCCAGTGTACCGATAAAAGTAGAGGTAACTGCAGTCAGAACAGCCAGAACAAGGGTATTATAAAATGCCTGTATAGTTGCTTCATCTCTGAAAAGTTCAACATACCATCTTAACGAAAAACCCTCCATAACACTTGTACTGTTGGATGAGTTGAACGAAAGAACGATAAGCATAATTATCGGCAGATACAGGAAAAGCATTGCAATTGCGAGGTAGATTTTTGAAGAAAAAGACATCTTTTTCATATCATCATACCTCCTGTAGCATTTTCGTCATCCCCGAACTTATTCATAACAGCCATACAAATCAGGATAAGTATCATAAGAATAAGTGAAAGTGCAGCACCGAAATTGAAGTTATTCGACACCTGGAACTGCATTTCGATGATATCACCGATAAGTGCAAAGCTTCCTCCGCCGAGTTTCTGAGAAATATAGAATGTACTTACAGACGGTACAAAAACCATTGTAATACCCGAAACAACACCTGAAAGTGATGACGGGAAAATAACGTCCTTGAAAACTCTGACCTTATTGGCACCAAGGTCCTGTGCAGCTTCAACAAGGCTTCTGTCAAGTTTCGTCATAACAGTGTAAATCGGAAGAATCATATATGGAAGGAAGTTATAAACCATACCGAGGATTACAGCACCTGAAGTATTTATCATATGCAACGGATCCAATCCGATTTTTTCGAGAATACCGTTGATTACACCGTTATCCTGAAGAAGAGTCATCCACGCATATGTTCTGAGAAGGAAATTCATCCACATCGGAACCATTACGAGCATAATCATCGTACTCTGCACTCTGGCTTTAGACTGAGCGATAATATACGCCAAAGGATAAGCTATCAGCAGGCAAATCAGTGTAGCCACAATTCCGTACCAGATAGAACGAAGAAAAGTCGTGGTGTAATCTCCGAGACGAAGAATATTATCAAATGTAAATGCACCACTGGCATCAGTAAAAGCATAATACAAAACCATTACCAACGGTACAACTATAAATATAGCCGACCAGACAATGTGTGGTGATGCGCACAGCTTCTGAGCAAGAGCAGACTTCTTTTTCATAGCTTACTCCTCCTCAACGATATCTGAAAGATGCTCCAATTCGTCGCTGAAAGAGCTGTAATCGCCATACATACCTGAGTATTTCGATTTCTTCATAATATGGATAGCATCAGGCTCGATATCAAGACCGATTTTTTTGCCGACAGGTTCATAGTCAGTTGTCTGGATCATCCACTTGAAACCACCGATATCCACGATGATTTCGAAATGAACACCCTTGAAGGTTACTGATGTTACTTCGCCTGTGAGAATACCCTTTTCAACCGGAACGATATCAACATCTTCCGGACGCACAACAACGTCAACAGACTCACCACTTCCGAAGCCCTTGTCAAGGCACTGGAACTGTGCGCCTGAGAAAGAACACTTGAAGTCCTCAAGCATCTTACCGTCAAGGATATTACTCTCACCGATGAAATCAGCAACAAATGCATTTTTCGGCTCATTATAAACATCCTGCGGTGTACCGATCTGCTGAATAACTCCACCGTCCATAACAACAACCGTATCGGACATTGAAAGAGCCTCTTCCTGATCGTGAGTAACATATATAAAAGTAATACCGAGACGCTGCTGAATATTTTTCAGCTCAACCTGCATATCCTTACGGAGCTTAAGGTCGAGTGCACCCAAGGGTTCATCAAGAAGAAGTACTCTCGGCTTGACCGCAAGAGCACGTGCAATTGCAACACGCTGCTGCTGACCACCTGAAAGTGAATTAATATTTCTTTTTTCAAAACCGCTGAGATTGACGAGCTTAAGCATCTCAGTTACAGTTTCTTTGATTTCCTGTTCCTTCATCTTTTTGATTCTCAGACCAAACGCAATGTTTTCATAAACATTAAGATGAGGAAAAAGCGCATAACGCTGAAAAATGGTGTTCACCTGTCTCTTATGAGGCGGCACACCATTGATAACCTTATCTTCGAATATTACATCTCCGCTGTCAGGCTCAAGGAAACCGGCAATAATACGCAGAGTTGTGGTTTTACCACAACCCGAAGGTCCAAGAAGTGTAATAAACTCCTTGTCGCGTATATACATATTGAGATTCTCAAGAATCTGAGCCTCTCCGAGCTTGATGGAAATATTTTTAAGATCGATAATCACATTCTTTTCCAATTATGCAACCCCTCTCTCTTCAAAAGATTATTTTGTCTCTCAGTCACTATTACTTCAGCGTAATAAAGTAACTTCTATATTAATCTATAATATAGTGCAAAAACCTTCAAATGTCAACATTTTTTTGCAAAAAAACGCTGCAAACCCTGTCAAATCCCGAGTCATTTCAAGGTATACTCAATTTTACTCTTTTTTACTCAGTTTTACTCGTTTTTTCTCATTTTTCATTGTTTTTAAATTTGAAACAAAAAGAGTGAGGTAAAACCTCACCCTGACTTGTATTCTGCGCTTGCAACTGCTCTGTTGCTCATTCCCAGTCTTTCCAGACTTCAGGCTTATATCCGACAGTGGCTTTTTTACCGTTGCGTACAATAGGTGTTTTAAACAAAGACTGATTTTCGAGCAGCTTTTCTTCAATAGCTTCTTTGCTTGCAAGATACTTGATAAAGCAATCCTCGTATGCCTTTGACTTTTCATCAATAAGCTCATCCATACCGCCTACAGCATTTTTAATATTGCGGTACTCACCTTCACTCATTCCGTACTTCACCAGATCAACAAACTGATACTTGATACGTCTTTCTTTAAAATATCTTTCAGCCTTTTTTGTATCAAAACATTTGGCCTTTCCGTAAATCTGAATATTCATCCTAATCACCCTGTAAATTTTATCTTGATAATTATACCTTAAAATGTTACTATTGTAAAGGGTGATTGAGATGATTATTAAGTGTCCCGAATATGTAAATACAGCGCTCAGACTGCTTGAACAAAGCGGTTTCAAAGCCTATGCAGTCGGAGGTTGCATACGTGACAGTCTTATGGGCAAAACTCCTGACGACTGGGATATGACTACATCATCCACACCGGAAGAAACAACAGATGTTTTCAGTAATTATCGTGTAATACCAACAGGTATAAAACACGGAACTGTTACTGTAATTATAGACGGAAAGCACATTGAGATTACCACTATGCGAGTCGACGGCGAGTATCACGACAACCGCAGACCCGAAAATGTAGAATTCACCACTGAAATCGAGCAGGATCTCAGCAGACGTGACTTCACCGTTAATGCTATGGCATACAATCACACTGACGGACTGATTGACATTTTCAACGGTCAGAGTGACCTTAAAAAAGGTATTATCCGCTGTGTCGGAGATCCTGACAGAAGATTCAACGAAGATGCATTACGCATAATACGCGCTCTGCGCTTCGCTTCTGTACTTGATTTCGAAATAGAAACAATCACAGCACAAAGCATTCACGAAAACCTCTGTCTTATTGATAACGTAGCAAAAGAACGAATAAGGGTTGAGCTTGTAAAGCTACTATGCGGTACAGGTGCTGAAAAAATCCTTACGGATTACAAAGACATATTTTTCAGAATCATCCCTGAGTTGAGCGAACTTGACTCCTTCCCTCAGAATACACCGTACCATATATACGATATCTGGACACATACAGTAAAGGTACTTACAAATGTCCGTAACATCCCCGAGCTCAGAGTCGCTGCTCTCCTGCACGACATATGCAAGCCCGAGTGTCACACAACTGACGAAAAAGGAATATCACATTTCAAGGGACATCCTGTCAGAAGTGCCGAAAAATCAAAAGAAATACTAAAAAATCTGCGTTTTTCTAACTCTTTCATCGACACGGTTTATAACATCATACTTCTGCACGATATGTACCCTGACGGCAAAAAGTCTACTGTTGCTAAGTTTTGTTCAAAGTATTCACCTGAAATTATAAAGCTCACCCTTGAACTGATGCGCGGAGACACAGCCGGTAAAAATCCTCAATTCATTCCCGCACAGCTCAGCTCCTATGATCTCGCTGAAGAGCAAGTAAATGAAATTGTTGACTCCGGACTTTGTCTGAAGATTTCAGATCTCAAAGTAAATGGCGAAGATATTAAAAATCTTGGAATACAGGGTAAAAACATTGGCAGCACTCTGAACACTCTTTTGCAGCTGGTACTCGAAGAAAAACTTGATAACGAACACGAAGTACTTCTCGAAGCAGCACGTAAAATATGAACAAATTCCTGAAACGAGCAATCGTTCAGGAATTTATTTATAGCAACAAAAAAGGACACCATCCGGTGTCCTTTTTTGCAGTTTAGAGTATTCATATAGGATTGATTTTAACTAAGTATAAAAACTGGCCCCACTAATGTGAGAGCAGAAAAAACACTTGGTTAAAAAGCTAAATTTATATATTTAATTCTTTAATAAGCTCTAATGCCCTAGATGATGCCAAAGCATCTGTTCCCATTTCTAAAAGCACAGATTTATCTACCCACTTATAATCAACTGTTTCTCCCTCTTGTAAAATAATGGCATTTTTATCCCAATCAGTAACACATAAATATTCCACATAAAAAGAATGGTGACCATCATGTACAATTCTTCTAATCTCTTGCAAATTGCAAGATACAATACCCGTTTCTTCTCTTAACTCTCTGATAGCACACTCTATTGGTGATTCATTCAACAATGCAGAACCGCCTGCCGTCAATTCCCACATTCCGCCCAGATGCTTTTTGAAATCTCTTTGCATAAGCAGATAAGTACCATCATTGTGCTTGACAATTATTTCACACACTAAATGGTACATATCATCAGGAACGGCATTGCCCCGTACTAATACAACATTTTCTATTTTGTTGAACTGTTTATCGTATGCATCCCATACCTCAACCATAAAACATCTCTCCAAAGGGAATTTATCTCCGTATCAAAACACCTTTCATAAACTGTGTTTCATTATGTGTTTCGTACACTAATTCTATTTCTTCTACCGTGCATCCAATTAGTATTTTAATTTCTGAATCTTTTTTCATCAAATCAACAATGCACATTATTGCAACAACCTTTTTCTCGGTGCTTCCAACCCACACATCTATCCCTGCACCATCCATAGAGGTTGTGTCCTTCAAATATCCATAATCAACTCGATAAATGAAATTGGGATACTTTGGGTGTGATGTTCCTTTCGGTCTATCGATTACAATTTCTGAGTTACTCACCAATTCGTCCAATACATTCCAAAATTCTGTATTATATTGCATATTGATATTCTCCCTTTAACCTTTACCCTCTTTATAGGCGTAACCAAAATCTATCGGTGGTGAGGTAACAGAAATATACACAAATACAGTGTCACCATCGTTCAGCAAACCGTGAATGTCATTATCTGCAAATCTGACAACATCACCGGCTTTGAAAATCATTTCTTTTTCATCTGCAAGAAGTAATTTTCCGCTGCCCTGAATAGCATACCAAATCTGTTCCGAAGTATCGTGTTTGTGTCTTGGCTGACTTGCACCGACTTCAAGATGCACCTCTGTGATCGTAACTCTTTCACTCTTTGAATTTTCAGGATTTATCAGTTGTCTTGAAACAACACCGGGATTTGATAATTCTTTTATGTTTTCACATTTTATAAATTCCATATTGATACCCCATAGTATTATAACTCTTTCATAAATCTGATTTGTTCTTTTTCATTGCTATAACCAATAGCGCGGTAAAATTCATGAGCTTCAGGTCTAACAAATCCAGAATTTAGCCTTATCATTTCGATATCTCTTTCTCTTGCCCAATCTTCTGCAGAATTCATAAGCTCTTTGCCATATCCTTTTCTTTGATGTTCTTTTGCTACAACCATACCTTGAATATTTGCCATACTCTTATAATACAAGGTGTTGAATTTTATAATATGAACATAACCTACAGCCTTGCCACTAACATCTGCAACAAAAACACATTCGTTATTTGGGTCAAGGTTTTCTAATCTGATTTTTACAAGCTCCGCATCACACTCGTATCCTAAATCTTCAAAAGATAATTTTTGTAGTTCAACACAATCTGTTGCTTTTGCTTCTCTAATCATATTTGTTCCCCTATATCATCACACACTATTTATGAAGTAATTATACCACACCCATAACAAACAAATCAACCTGAATACATGTCCTCGTACTTTATGTTTTAGTGCGAGGATTTTTTAATTCAAAAATCCAAAACAAAGGAAGTGAAAAAATGCTTTAGCAAACCAACCGAAAAAACAGAAAAAAAGCGTGGCATAAGTCTTAGCAAGCACTGGATTTGTGCATACAAATCCCACTTGTTAGGGCAGTACTAAAACCAGTATGAATATAAACAAAAAGTCGCACTCCGAAAGGAATGCGACGATACATAAAAACTATATCAAATTATATACAAAACTCTATTTTAAGCAAAAAAATTGAGTATTCACAGGTCAAATCCCTTATGAATACTCA